>JBJMLT010000439.1:0-10581 GCA_045805165.1 Flavisolibacter sp. | reverse complement strand
TGAGGAAAAAAGCGTTCGCCTTTTGAGTTAGCATCCTTCCACAATTTGTGTATATGCTTTTGAATTCTTCTGAAAGCTTCTTCTTCCGGAATGCAGGTATCAGTTACACGGTTCATGCCTCTATCAAGGAGTTCCCATTCCATCTGTGGCGTAAGATCGCGCCAGTTTGGCAAGCGTTCATAATGATCGTGGGCGACGAGATTCATAATATCTTCTTCCAGGTTAGCCCCTGTACAGGAAATGATCTGGATCTTATCCTGCCGGATCATTTCTGCCAACGATACGCCCAATTCTGCAGTGCTCATAGCACCTGCGAGTGTTACCATCATTTTACCACCCTCTTTTAAATGTTGCTCATAGCCTTTTGCCGCATCAACCAAAGCTGCAGAATTAAAATGCCTGTAATGATGTAAAATGAATTGAGAAATGGGTCCTTTGTTCATATTTTATATAATTGAGCCGCAAAAATAATTCTAAAAAAGAAACCCCACCGGGATAAACCTGATGGGGTTAAATACACACTAAAAAACAAACCTAAGACTTGCGTTGCTTTTGGTAAATGGTCCAGCTTGAATTAGATACAGATTTAAGAACGATTTTGGTATCTGCATTTTCAAGAGTTACATAATAAGATGTTCCCTGTTCGTCAGCTACTTCAAAAAGATCACTGATCCAATAGGCTTCATAACCGCTTTTAATTTCTGTTTGTAATGTAAGCGGAAGGTGGAACGAACTAATGTTTCTTGTCATCGCGATCAATTTTCCACTGTAATCATAAAAAGCAGATACATACTGTCCATTCATTTCAAAGTTAGCTTTATACATACTTCCTGTTATGGACCAGCTTACATCATTTGCATTTTTAAATGAGCTTTTAAATGAATTTAGCACTGGCGTTGATACCGTAACTGTATCTGCAAAGCTGCTCATTGTTATGAGCGAAAAAACAATTGTTAAGGTTACTACTAAGCGTTTCATAAATTTCTTTTTATAAGTATTTTTTAATTTTTGTTTCGTTTCATATATGTGACGCTGTAAAATTAGAATAGGTTACACCCTGCAACAATTGAATTGTGAAGGATGGTTGCATGTGTTAAACAGATTAACAGGATTTTTTCAAAGTATTAACAATACAAGTAAGCGTAATTTTAAGTAATGAATTTTCTTGCCCATGCTTATCTATCTTTCAATCATCCACACATCCTGGTGGGAAATATGATCAGCGATTTTGTAAAAGGCTCTTTGTGTTTTTCATACAGTGAAAAAATTCAAAATGGAATAATGCTTCACCGTCAGATTGATAATTTTACAGATCAGCATCCAGCTACGCAGAGATCTAAAGAAATCTTTCGTCCCTACTACAGATTATACAGCGGCCCTATTATGGATATTTTATATGATCATTATCTTGCCAACGATAAGTCCATTTTCAATGAATCTTCATTAAAAGAATTTTCTCATAGTACTTATTCCATACTCGATCAATTTTCTACTCAGCTTCCGGATCGCTTTGCACGTGTGCTTACTTATATGAAATCAGAAGACTGGCTTTTTAATTACAGGCATAAAGAAAGCATGAGAAAAAGCCTATATGGACTTTCAAGAAGATCTGTGTATTTAAAAGAGACTGAAACAGCGTTTCAATTATTTATAAATAACTATGAATTTTTGAATAAATGCTATTCAGATTTTTTTAAAGATGTTAAACTATTTACAAAAGAAAAGTTGAAAGAACTTACCAGCTAAACAACAACGTTGTAAAAAGAATGAGTTTATTATTTTCGCAACAAATCAGCAGTATCATGAAAAAGCTATTCACTATTCTTGTGTTCGCTCAATGCTTTCTATTTACCAAAGCGCAGCCCCAGACAGCCTTAAATATGAAATTTCCTTCGTTGGATAAATCTCCAATGGATATGGCTTACTTCCCCGATAATTATCCAATGAGAAAGACCCAGGAGAAAACCAATGAGCCTTTAGTAGCCAGAGTTATATACAGCAGACCACAAAAGAATGACAGAGTTATATTCGGCGATCTGATCGAATATGGAAAAGTATGGAGATTGGGCGCGAATGAAGCCACCGAATTGGAATTCTTTAAAGATGTAATTATTGGAAATAAAAAAGTAGCCAAGGGAAGATATACACTATATGCAATCCCAAATTCTGATCATTGGACAATTATTATCAATAAGGATACCGATACCTGGGGTGCTTTTATTTATGATCAGAAAAAGGACATTTTGCGAATTGATGAACCAGTGCAAAAAACACCAGGGACGGTAGAAGTTTTTACTATGAACTTCACAAAAACAACCAATGGCGCAAACCTATTGATGTCATGGGAAAATGCCAGTGTTACTTTACCTATTAGTTTTAAATAGTTTATTTTAATTGAGTTAATTAATTAAAATAAAAAAGGCTGCTCATGAATGAGCAGCCCCAACATAAACCAACATGTATTACTCAAACAAAACCTTTCTTATTTCCTGAACACCTGTATTGATGTCAGTTATTTTTACCAGGTATACTCCTACGCTTGCAGATTCCCTAGTATAATTAATCGTTGCATATGTGCTGTTCCTTACCTCGTTTTGGTACAGTCGCTGTCCGCTCGCACCTAACAATTCTATCCTGTAGTCAGATGGTTTTTCAGAAGAAATTACTATATGTATTACATCTTTTACCGGGTTTGGATAAATTAATACCGAATGCGATGAAGATCTTAGAATAACTGTATTGCTGTATTCAAAGTGGTCAGCATAATTGATCCGTAATCTGTAATAATTATCACGATCAGATGGATCTATATCTTTAAAGAAATAATTTTCTGATGTGCTGAAGCCAAATGTTTCAATAGCGGAAAACTGATCTGCTTGTGCAGACTTCCTTTCCAGTACATAGGAAAGAATTGATTTATCAGTGGATCCCTTCCAGCTTAATTCATTTATCCTGCCATTTTTCCTGCCTGCCAAAGATATTGGCTGAGGTAAAACCAAATAACCGCAATTACCAGTCAGCGTAAAATACGCAAGTCTTGTAGCGCATCCGCTATTGACAATTGTTTTGCAAATGTATTGGCCGGTTTGATCAGGAATAAGGAAGGGCAAATTAAAAGCATCACCTGTACCCAGGTAAACACTATCGATTGTAGTAGTACGCTTATACCATTGGTAGGATGCATTTGGAATAGAATCTACTGATAAAGTTGTGCTTTGGTAAAAACAATCGGAAGTAGCTGTTATAGAAATATTCTGCAAAGGCAATACACTTACATCACTAAGCGTGGCATTACCGCAAGCGTCTATCGACCTTAAACGGACAAGGGAATAAACAGTACCAGTATTGATATTGAATACAGAATTAGATTGTGGAGAAGAAGTAATAACAGGAGTATCGGGCGTACTTCCAATGATCTGGAAAGAATATGGTGTAACGCCACCTTTTACATCTGCTCCAAGACTGAATCCATTATTATCGCACTGATAAATGGCCGATTGTCCCTGAGTAGGATATGCATATGGATAAACAGTAACCGTATCGTCGATCCTTGTTGTACATGTTTGCATTGTATACTCAACTACATAAGTAGCAGGTTCAAGATCGGAGAAAGTATAAACATTCGAACTATAAGATGAATAGGATTTAATAAAATGCACTCCATTCTTTAAAATGATCGCTGGCACCATTGGATAAAGATTGGATGAAGCGCTCGCCATAATATCTCCGGCTCCATTCAAAAAGGCTCCGCTCGGACATTTTGATTGAACAGTACTGCTTCTTGTAACTATTGTAGCATCGGGGTTAATAGTTGAAGAATCTTTGTTTCCGCAGACATCGGTTCCTACAATCTTATATTGCCCTCCTGCCAGTGCGGGTAATTTGAATATGAGCGGCGCTGTTGAATTAGTTGTAGTATCAACCATTAGCGTACCATTCGGATGATATGCTTTAATATTAAAAGGAGGATTAGCATTATTAAATTTGACAGTAACATCGGAAACTCCAATCGTACAATTTTTTGCACTTGTAATAGTAAACCCACGAACTGGCTGGAATGTCTGACAGATAGTGAATGTAGTATCTATACAGCCGTCATGAATTTTGACACAATATCTTCCAAATGGTATATTGTTGAATAATCCACTGCTATCGCATGTAAACAGGTTACCTAACGAATCATAAAGGCAATAAGAAGGATTGGTAAGGTTTGTTCCTGTAACTCTGGCTGAAAATGCAAAGCAGGACCAATTATATTGTGTCATTGAAGCGCTAACAGAAGGAATTGCCTGGTATTGCGCGAAACATCTGGTTATGGTTGTATCCATACAACCGTCATGTATTTTTATACAATAAGAACCATAAGGAATATTAGTAAATACTCCGTTGCTGTCGCAGGCGACCTGGTTATTAAGTGAATCGTAGAGGCAATAAAAAGGATTGGTCAAATTT
Source organism: Flavisolibacter sp. (assembly GCA_045805165.1). Taxonomy (GTDB): domain Bacteria; phylum Bacteroidota; class Bacteroidia; order Chitinophagales; family Chitinophagaceae; genus Flavisolibacter. The sequence goes on along the minus strand of JBJMLT010000439.1, from coordinate 6,129 downwards.
GTCTGTCCCGTAATTGATACTGTAAAGCCAGTACATATCTTATCAGAAATAACCGCAGGACCTAAAGAAGGTATTGGCTTTAAGCTGCTAAAGCAAATGCTGTTGCTTGTATCTCCGCAAGAAACTGCTTTAATACAATAATGTCCATGACCAATGCCTGTAAAAACACCTGAAGAATCGCAGGCGATAATATTACCCAGGCTATCATATAAGCAATAATACGGGTTATTTAAATTTGAACCGGATGTACTTACATTAAATGAACTACATGTAACACCGTTCATGCTAACACCAGTTAGTACAGGTAAAGGCTTTACTACTGTAAAGCACTGCGTAATGGTAGTATCAATACAACCATCAGTAGTTTTTATACAATAAGATCCGTATGGAACATTATTAAAGATGCCTGTAGTATTACAACTTACCAATGCATTTGCTGAAGTATACAAGCAATAGCCCGGAGTTGTAAGATTAGCTTGCCCTGTCACAGTAGCAGTAAATCCACTACACAGTTTATTTGTGATCGCAACCGGTGAGTTAATTGCAGGTATGCCATGATAAGAACTGAAACAACTGGTAATAGTAGTATCATAACAACCATCTGTGATCTTTATACAATATCGTCCATAGGGAATATTTGTAAAGCTTCCTGTAAGACTATTACAAGAAATCAAATTATTTAAAGAATCGTAGAGACAATAGGTTGGATTCATCAGGTTTTGGGAACCTGTTACGGTAGCTGTGAATCCTGTACATGTGAATGCAGAAATATTGACTCCGGAAATAGAAGGCCGTGCATTTGCAGGCATTACCCAGGTAGTTGAATGTATATTACCGCAATTATCTTTTACAACAACTGCTATATTGGTTTTTTTACCTAAATAAAAGCGGAATGAATAATTTGAAAACCATGTAGTATCTCCTGCGGTAAGAATTACGCCATACTTGTATCCGTTAAATGCAGTTCCGGAAGTATTTACATTCCCTTTATTATCAGTTAAGCGGATAAAGGCATCAGCGCTATCACAACCTACACGGCTTATGGTAACGGCATCGAAAGACCATATATAAGATTCAATCGTTATTCTTCTAACCTGTATTCCACCACATGAATCGGTAAGCCTGATATAATATTCTCCGGCTGTAAGTCCACTAAAATTACCGACAGGACTTGTCTGTCCTATTCCTGAAGGGGAAGGACTTATAATAGTATAGTTAAAGGGAGATCTGCCAAATTGAAGATTTACCGCTGAAATTGTACCATCATTTCCTGCGCAGCCAGCATCGGTTTTGGAAAGTGTGAAACGAGGATCACTGTAACTTCCGGATATAAGAGCACTATCTTTTTGCAGGGAACATCCCGAAGTAAGATCCTTTATTATGATCGAATAATAACCTGCAGGAAGACCTGTAATAACATTAGAAGAAGTAACAGGAGGAGTAATAGGACCGACTACTTTGTAATTATAATTTCCGGAGCCACCAGTAACATTGACAATAATAGAACCTGTTGCCATACATCTGGATTCTGTAGTAGAATAAGTGAAATCCAGCGCACTGCAATTCTGCGCAAACATACGCGCAGAAAAAAGTAGCAGCAAATGCAGCAAGTAGAATTTTTTCATAGGCACCGAGGTATTGGATCAGACTTTACCGCATCAATTCATTCCTTACAACTATAAATTGACTAAGTAAAATCTAGTACAAAAAAACAAATACTTACAGGCTAAAACAATAGTATTAGTACCCCGTTTAAATGCGTAGTTTTTTGGCACAGAAACAGTACTTCGAGCAATTTGTATGTTCTACGTGATTCGTGAATCGGTTTAAAAAGTCAAAAGTTAAAAGTCAAAACCTAAAAGTTGTTTAAGAGATGAAAGGTTAGGAAAGAGAGAAAGAGAGATTTGTTTTCCCCGGAAAGGATTGTTCTTTGAAATATATAAGCAGGCTATTGAAAATTGTTGTTAACTTTTTGGTTTTCCAATTGCTCTTATCACTTCTTCAGCAAGAGGGGAGATGGCCGGATCGAAATAATGAGTAAGCATTCCATTTTCATTTACCAGAAATTTTGAAAAGTTCCATGTAGACGGCTGGTCATTCCAGCCATTCTCATTTTTACTGGTAAGCCATTTAAAGATCTCATTTTGTTCAATGCCTTTTTTAACACTGCTTTTTTTAGCCAATAGAAAAGATATTCCATAATTAAGCGTGCAAAAGTTGGCAATCTCTTCATCTGATCCTTTTTCCTGTTGTTTAAAATCATTGGAAGGAAATCCAATTATTTCCAGATGAGAAGAATTTATTTCATATAGCTTTTGAAGATCGGCATATTGATTGGTATACCCGCAATCACTTGCGGTATTTACAAAAAGTATTTTCTTCCCCTGCAATTGATTTAGTGGCAATTGCTTTTTATTATTAAGAGTAACAGCAAATGAATAAATGGAATGAGGAGGAGCTATCTGCTTTTTATTCTCAAGGATCTTTTGCTTGCCTTTCCATTTTTGAAAAGTTGTAAAAAGAGGATAAATAAATTGTAATATTTTTTGCCGTGAAGTCATGAGGCCGTGAATCGTGAATCGTCAATCGTCAATCGTGAATGATCGGGAATCGTGGGATCGGGAATGGTTCTTTGGTAGCCGGATGGAATGTATTTACTATTACTACTAATTAAACCATTACTACCATTACTACTAATACAGCCATTAGTACTAATACAACCATTACTACTATTACTACTCTTACCACTTATACTAATACCACTAACAGTACCATTGCTACTTATCCCTGAATAAGTATGAGAGATTTCACAAAGTATTTCATCAATCTGTTCTACTTCAGAAATGGTGACGAGCTTTTGACGGTACTCTTTAATATTAGGAAGATCTCTTAAATAGTTCGCATAATGTCTTCTCATTTCATTGATACCAGCCTTTATTCCTTTCCATGCAATGGAATGATGAAGATGTTGACGAATTACATCCACTCTTTGTTCAATAGCAGGTGGCTGCAGATGGTTACCTGTTTTTAAATAATGCTTTATTTCATTAAAGATCCAAGGATAACCAATGGCTGCCCTTCCAATCATAATCCCGTCCACTCCATATTTATTTTTAAACTCCAAAGCCTTTTCAGGAGTATCTACATCACCATTGCCAAAGATCGGTATCTGAATCCTTGGATTTTCTTTTACGCGGGCTATATAAGTCCAGTCAGCATCTCCCTTATATAACTGGCATCTTGTCCTTCCATGAATAGACAGCGCCTTTACACCAATATCCTGCAAGCGTTCAGCTACTTCTTCTATATTAATGGTATTATCGTCCCAGCCAAGTCTTGTTTTTACTGTTACAGGCAATGAAGTTGAACGGATAACCGCTTTAGTTAAGCGCACCATCAGATCAATATCTTTTAATACTGCGGCGCCAGCACCTTTTGTAACTACTTTCTTAACTGGGCAACCGAAATTAATATCCAGCAGGTCGGGATTCACTGCTTCAACAATTCGGGCGCTAAGTCCCATTGCCTCTTCATCACCTCCAAAGATCTGGATGCCTACCGGACGTTCGCTATCAAAAATATCGAGCTTCTTCTGACTTTTGATCGCGTCCCTTATTAATCCTTCACTGCTGATGAATTCGGTATACATCAGGTCAGCGCCATTGATCTTGCATACTGCACGGAATGGCGGATCGCTTACATCTTCCATAGGTGCCAGCAACAAAGGAAATTCAGGTAATATTATCTTGTCAATTTTGACCAATGGAACAGGTGTTGTTTGATCGCTGCTTATATTGCAGCCAATTCTGCAAATTTACATAAGAGAAGGAAGTAGTTATGCAAACATATCTTAAAACACGGCCCATATGGATTCAGCTATTGCTCTTTATTGGAATGGCTTTCGGTCTCTTCTTTATAGTAAGCTTAATTGGAATTGCGATTCTTTCTAAAATGACTCATATCAACTTGTTACAATTGCAGGATATGAATAACTGGGACCCAAATAATCCGGACATGATCTATTTTATAAGAGGCATGTTATTACTTCAATTCATTGGATTATTTTTAATACCCTCACTTTTATTCGCGTATTTCTCGGACCCAAAGCCATTAAATTATATAGGACTTCATAAACCTGATAAATTGATCTTTATTCCTTTGGCTGTTATATTAATGTTTGTTGCCATTCCATTGGTGGAATATACAGGGATCTTAAATCAACAAATGACGTTTGGAGCTACTGCACAAAAATGGATGAAAAGCATGGAAGAAGATGCTGCCAAGCAAATACAGTTCATGCTTCACAAGCATACATCCACAGAATTAATACTTAATCTTATTTTCATTTCAGTCTTTGCAGGAATAGGAGAAGAATTATTCTTTCGTGGCATATTACAACGTTTAATGATCCGCGCCTGCAGAAATCCACTGGCTGGAATTATTATTACAGCAATTATTTTTTCCGGTTTCCATCTTCAATTCTTTGGCTTTATCCCAAGAATGCTGCTGGGAATTCTATTGGGACTTATATACTGGTACAGCGGCAGCATATGGGCTGCTATTCTTGCGCATTTTGCTTATGATGGCCTGATCGTAGTGATAGCATATATTAAACCATCTATTGTTCAGAATCCAGAATCCACTATGTTCAATCCGAATACCATTATTCTCCCTGCCCTTATTAGTGGCCTATTGATATTCCTTATCATTCGTCAGATGAAAGTTTTATCCACTGCCACTTATTCTAAAGTTTATAAAAACGATACACCCTCATCTGATGAAGATTTCACATTTTAGACTCAATGGCATTTAACTGGCAAATTTTTAAGACGCGATCATTAACAGCAATTGTATTTGTAATTGTAATGCTGGCCGGACTGTTATGGAACAGATGGTCGTTCTTTATTTTATTTTCAATTGTACATGCAGGTGCATGGTTGGAATATCAAAAACTGATCAGCGGATTTTATCCCGGATATGCCAGGATCTCTTCCTTCCATAAGATAACTGTATTACTTGCAGGATGGTGTATAATGCTTTTTTTTACTAATGATGAATTGCACATTGGGAATATTCATTTACAAGAGACAGGGCTATGGCTAGGGGCAGTACTAATTGTTCTGTTACCTGCCGGAGATCTGATAAAAGGAGATTTCCTCATACCAAACATGGCATACTCCATTACAGGCCTGTTATATATTTCTTTGCCATTAGGCTTACTAGTTGACCTTCGCAACCGATGGGACGAAGGCTTGTATCAATTATCAGTGACGGTGCCTTTATTGATCATATTTTCACTTTGGATCAATGACACAATGGCTTACATTGTTGGGTCGCTTATCGGTAAAACTCCATTATCTGTTATATCACCTAAAAAAACATGGGAAGGAACTATTGGCGGAATTATCCTTACAATAATTGCTATTAGCCTAATAGCCTATTTAACACACCGTCTTTCTATTACTCACGCCGCCCTTATGGCTTCAATTGCAGCGATTAGCGGAACCTTTGGAGACCTTACAGAAAGTAAGCTAAAACGAATGGCCGGAGTGAAGGATAGCGGACAAATTATGCCAGGGCATGGAGGTTTTCTGGATCGATTTGATTCCTTACTTTTCGCTTCTGTTTTCGTATGGTTCTATGCAGTAATCTTTATTGGTTAATAATATCTTTTCAAGTCAAAACTACTCTTCTCAAATCGCGTATTTATACGTACGTTTTTCAGTGCTAGTACCTGATTTTCAATGATAGTAAAAAAGTAGGGCATCTGCCTATTATATTTACATTGAATCGGTTTAGAATGACCTTTTTTTAAATAAAAATTCCCTATGAACTGGAATGCAGTCTTTGGCATAATATGTATTATTTCGCTGGTTCTGCCTGTTGGAGTAATACTCTATAACCGGTTTTATAAACATAAAAGCCTGGCTGCTTTGATGATCTATTATTCGATAGCTGCATTGTACAATATGATGCATGTGAATATTATTCCAGTTACTACTTCTGTAAAATCAGCATTCGGAATGTTTATCAATTACCTGGATGCTCCCTTAATGATGGTCGTTTTGCTATTCTTTTGTCCCACCAAGCAAAAGCTTCAAAAAGTATATTTTTTAGGCATTGCATTCA
>JBJMLT010000438.1:0-2869 GCA_045805165.1 Flavisolibacter sp. | reverse complement strand
TTTTAAATTTTACCAGTGTCATATATCAGTATTTAGTGTTTAGTAATTATCACTGTCAATCTCCAAAGAATATACCATCAGCATTTTGGCCTGAAATCCCTGACAGAACTGCATTTTAACTTACTTTTCCATGACATTTTGATACATCATTAGTATTAAATTGTCGTATTGACTTTCGTAACTTTGCAAAAATTTGAAACTATGTATCCTGAACAAATAGTATTACCGATGAAGGAAGAGCTGACTGAAAACGGATTTAAGGAATTGCTAAATAAAGAAGAGGTAGAAAAGCAGCTAAAGGAAAAAGGAACAACACTGGTAATGATAAATTCTGTATGTGGTTGCTCAGCCGGATCTGCGCGTCCGGGAGTATTAATGGCCGTGATGAATGCCAAAAAGAAACCAGATCATTTAACTACAAGCTTTGCAGGATTTGATGTTGAAGCAATACAAACCCTGCGTCAACATTTATTACCTTATCCACCTTCTTCTCCTGCCATTGCATTATTTAAAGACGGGGAGTTGGTTCACTTTATTGAAAGGCATCAGATTGAAGGACGGCCTGCCCAGGCAATAGCTCACAATCTTATCAGCGCCTTCGAAGCTTATTGTAATTAATAATCATTGATAATTGTGCCGCCTCTCAAATGAGAGGCGTTTTTTTATCATTGAATATTGGACTATCATTGCTTTTCATTTTTTTATCTGGATTATGTATCCTAATCTTTTTTATTTTTTCAGGGAGGTATTTGGTGTTAAGATCGGCTTTCTGAGATTTATCAATTCGTTTGGTTTTTTTGTTGCTATGGCATTTTTAATTGCTGCTGCAATACTTGCCCATGAACTAAAAAGAAAATCGAAGCAGGGACAGTTCCAGCCAACTGAAATGAAGATCACGGTAGGAAAACCCGCCAGCATTTCCGATCTGATCTTAAATTTTATTCTTGGATTTATTTTAGGCTATAAGATCATTGCCTTGTTTTTTTTAAGCTCGGAAGCAACCCAGGATCCACAAGCATATATTTTTTCAGGCATGGGTAGTTTGCCCATTGGAATTATAACAGGATTATTGTTTGCAGGATTAAAATGGTGGGAGAAAAATAAAAGGAAATTGGCTAAGCCAGAAGAAAGAACGGTACGGATATGGCCACAGGACAGGGTAGGAGAAGTTACTATAATAGCCCTTATTGTAGGAATATTAGGCGCAAAGTTGTTTGATATTTTCGAAAACTGGACTGACTTCCTTAAAAAGCCTTCAAGCTATATATTTTCAGGAGGAGGATTAACTTTTTATGGTGGATTAATTTGTGCCACCATTGCCATTATATGGTACGCCAAAAGGCATAAAATAAATATCCGTTATCTGGCAGATGCCATTGCTCCTTCCCTCATGATCGCATATGCCATTGGAAGAATTGGTTGCCAGGTGGCTGGGGATGGTGATTGGGGTATTTACAACATCGGCTATAAAGTGGGAAGTGATAATAAGATTGAATTGGCTACACCCAAAGATTTTGATGATACGGTTCAAAAACATGCTACATTTTTTTTGCACTCGCCAAACCTGGAGCATGCCTCCTTCCAAAAGCCAAAGGCTTTATCCTTTTTACCTAATTGGATGTTTGCTTACCATTTTCCTCATAATGTTAACGAAGCAGGTGTTGGGATTCCGACCTGCATGGATGAAAAATACTGCACTCAGCTGCCTGTGCCGGTTTTTCCAACTTCATTTTATGAAACTGTAATATGTACAATACTTTTCTTTATTCTATGGGCGCTTCGTAAAATAATGAAACTGGCAGGCTCGTTATTCTGCTTATACCTGATCTTAAATGGAATAGAACGATTTTTTATTGAAAAGATCCGGATCAATAACCGTATGGATTTCTTTGGGTTTCATCCAACTCAGGCTGAAGTAATTTCCTCTGGCCTTGTTATTATGGGTATTACAATATGGATTTACCTGTATGTAAAATATCGGACCAAACCCACAACAGTGTGAATAAAATCTGATTATAGAAAATTTTAATCTTTTGAAAACCTTAACCGGCCAATATTTCAGCTAAACAGATCGTAGTATAATTTTTGTAGCATAATAAATTATTACAAACGGCTATGATGTTTGATGTTTGCGGTGTACTTTTGCAGATAGGATTGGACGTTTTAACTATCCATTTGCAACATTCTGCAAACAGCGACTGTCAAGTTATTTATTCATCTTAATCAATCAAGGACTTAATTATGAGGCAGCTAAAAATTGCTACCCAGATCACAAACAGGGATTCTCAAGCCGTTGAAAAATACCTTCAGGAGATCTCTAAAATACCAATGATTACCCCGGAAGAAGAAACAACTCTGGCTCAAAGGATCAAAATGGGAGATCAGAGGGCTTTGGATAAATTGGTTCAGGCCAACCTGCGTTTCGTAGTTTCTGTGGCTAAGCAATATCAGCATCAGGGTCTTTCATTAAGTGATTTGATCAATGAAGGAAACCTGGGTCTTATTAAAGCTGCTCAGCGATTTGATGAAACCAAGGGATTTAAATTCATTTCTTATGCTGTATGGTGGATTCGTCAGTCAATTCTTCAGGCATTAGCCGAGCAAGGTCGTCTGGTTCGTCTTCCCCAAAATAAACTTGGAACTTATAACACAGCCAATAAGGCATATATGGCCTTTGAGCAGGAGCATGAAAGAGAACCAAGTACGGAAGAGCTTGCAGATATACTGGAAATGAGTGAAACCGAGATCAACAACATATTCCAAAGCAATACCCGCCATACCTCTCTTGATGCTCCGGTTCACGAAGCGGAAGATGTGGCTATGGGAGATTTATTGGAGGGTGGAGATGATACCGATGATGATGTAATGA
>JBJMLT010000437.1:0-4884 GCA_045805165.1 Flavisolibacter sp. | reverse complement strand
GCTTTAAAGCATTCCTCAGCTTATCCAGCATTTCATTGATCTCTTCTTTTTTACAGGTGCCCACACTAAGCCTGTACCATGGTGAATTCTTTGGTGCTCCAAAAGCATAAAAAGGAACCAGGGCAAGACTGGCATGTTGTAAAAGATAAGAAGTTACATCTGATTGAGAGTGCAATATTTTACCTTCCGCAGTTCTTTGACCGACCAGGTCAATCTTTACCGTAAGATAGATCGCAGCCTCTGGTGCCACAGCATCTACGGTATATCCTTCTTTTCTTAATTGAGCAAACCCTTCATAAATGTGCCGAAGCCTGTATTCCAATTCAGATTTAAAATGCACGAGGAAACGGTCTATTGCTTCTCTCTGAGCCAGGAATTTGGTAAGTCCTTTCTGTTCCGGCATGGGAGCCCATGCACCTACATGCGAAAGGATCGCTTTCATTTTATTGAGAATTACTGCAGGACCCATGCTCCATCCTACACGAACTCCTGTAGATGCAAAAACCTTACTGATCGCATCTATATAAATTGTATATGGACGCATCTCTTCCATTAATGAAACAGGATCATAGTGCCTGATGCCATCATAGGTTAAATGCCAGTACATTTGATCGTACATAACATAGAGCTTCTTCTGGTCCGCACTCCTTCTTTTATTCTCTTCAACAACCAGTTCACAAATAGCTTTTAATTCTTCCTTACGAAAGGTTGTACCCGTTGGATTTTGAGGTGAGCACAAGGCAATAAATACCGCATCCTCTATGTGTGGCTTCATATCTTCAGCTACAGGCATGAAATTATTTTCTGCCTTTGCCTGAATTACTACATGCTCTCCTTCAACAAAATGTACATAATGATTATTATTCCATGAGGGTACAGCATAAATCACTTTATCTCCCTTATCGCAAATGGCCCTGAATAAGGCATAGATCAAAGGCCTTCCGCCACTGGCTACTAATATTTCTTCGGAGGAATAATTTAATCCCAGGTATTTTTTTACGAAGCTGCTTATAGCATTTCGCAACTCAAGACTTCCTTCACCTGGAGGATAATTGGTAAAATGCTGCCTGTAAGCTTCTACTATGGCATCTTCAAGCTCTTTAGGGATTGGAAATAATTGAGGATCGAAATCTCCAACAGTAAAATTATAAATGTGTTCTCCTTTACGAATGCGTTCCCTTATCTCACCACCCAGCTTTACGATCTCAGAGCCTATCAATGTTTCGGATAAATGCGACAATTTCATTACAAAGCATATTTCTGCAAAAGTAACCAGTCCACGCCTTTTTCGCTTACCATTTAACGTATTTACTGATTTAGAATCACTCACATTCTCTTATTTTGCGCTTATGAATGGCCTTAGAGTTTATAATTCGCTGATAAGAGATAAAGAAGAATTTACATCGCTGGTCCCAGGTTATGTAGGAATGTATGTATGCGGGCCAACCGTAAGCGGAGAAAGCCATTTAGGACATGCACGTCCATATATCACCTTCGACGTTATTTACCGGTATCTGGCATATCTAGGTTATAAGGTACGCTATGTGCGAAACATAACCGATGCCGGACATTTTGAAGAAGAGGGGCGTGAAGCTGAGGACAAGATCTCAAAAAAAGCTGTAATCGAAAAGCTTGAGCCTATGGAACTGGTTCAAAAATATACCAATCTTTTCCATTGGGCGATGGAACAGTTCAATACTTTGCCGCCATCTATTGAACCTACAGCTACAGGCCACATAGTAGAACAGATCAACATGATCCAGGAGATCATTAAAGCCGGGTATGCGTATGAAGTAAATGGAAGCGTATACTTTGATGTAAAGAAATATGCTGAAGGACATGACTATGGAAGATTGAGCGGAAGGATATTAGATGATCTGCTGGAAACAACGAGAGACCTGGAAGGACAAGAAGAAAAAAGAAATAAAACAGACTTCGCTTTATGGAAGGCTGCTCCACCAGAACATATCATGCGATGGAAAAGTCCGTGGGGTGAGGGCTTTCCCGGATGGCATATTGAATGCTCTGCCATGAGTACAAAATATCTGGGAAAGCAATTCGATATCCATGGTGGCGGAATGGACCTTTTATTTCCACATCATGAAAGTGAAATTGCACAGAGCACCATTTGCAACCATGTTGCTCCGGTAAGGTACTGGATCCATAATAATATGATTACCATCAATGGGCGAAAGATGGGAAAGAGCTATAATAATGTGATCAGGCTTACAGAATTATTAAGCGGTGATCATCCCTTGCTGGAAAAGGCTTATTCGCCAATGACGATCCGGTTTTTCATTTTGCAAACGCACTATCGCAGCACGCTTGACTTTAGCAATGAAGCTCTTCTGGCAGCAGAGAAGGGGATAAAACGTTTAATGGAAGCGTATGAATGGCTGGGGGAAGCGTTCATCGTGAATCGTCAATCGTCAATCGTCAATAATGAATCGTCAATCGTCAATCGTGAATCGTCAATGAGGTCGTCAATCGTCAATCGTGAATCGTCAATAAATACGGATGACAAAGTTGAAGGGGTTGATAATTATAATTCTTTTAATACGGAGCTGGATGCACGAGTACAAAAATTATTGAAGCAGCTGGATGAATTTATGAATGATGATTTCAATACGGCAAAAGTACTTGCGAATATTTTTGAGCTGGTTCCGGTGATCAATTCTTTAAAAGATAAATCCATTTCTCCTGAATCTTTATCTGAAGAAACACATCAGCTATTACAAAAAAAGATGAAAGATTATGTGGAAGATATATTAGGATTTAAGCCGGGATATGAAAAAGATACAGGAAAGCTGAAAGGTGTGATGCAGGTATTGATAGAATTAAGAAAAGAAGCGCGTAGCAAAAAGGATTGGGTTACCTCTGATAAAATTCGTAACCAGCTTGCAGAACATGGCATTTTACTGAAGGATGAAAAGGATGGGAGTATAAATTGGACGATAGAGTAGGAATTTGAAATTTACAATTTACAATTTACGATTTACGATTTGTTCAAACCAAATTATGTTATGGAATATATAGGTCATTTGGAGAAGGATAAGAGATTAAAGAAGGTGATGGATGGACATGAGCCGTTTAAGCTTGAAAGGCATACGAATATTTGTTTGCGATTATGCGCTTCTATCATGAGCCAACAATTATCTACAAAAGTTGCACGCGTGATACACGGAAGATTTTTGGAACTATATGGAGGGCAAGAACCAACACCTGAACAAATTGTTGCCACGCCATTTGAAAAGCTAAGAGGTATAGGATTAAGCAATGCAAAAGCACAATATGTACTTAATGTGGCACAATTCGCCATAGATAATCAGATCAATGATAAAAAGCTTAAGAAAATGAGTGACCAGGAGATCATAGATCTGTTAACACAGATCAAGGGTGTTGGAAGATGGACTGTTGAAATGCTTCTGATGTTTACACTTGGCAGGGAAGATCTTTTTTCTGCAGACGATTATGGGATACAGATGGCTATGAAGAAAGTTTACCGGCTTAATGACAGCAATAAAAAAGAATTCAAGGAAAAGCTAATGAAGATATCTTCGAAATGGTCGCCTTACAGAACGTATGCGTGTTTGCATTTGTGGCATTGGAAGGACGGAAAGTGAGATCGTGAATCGTCAATCGTCAATTTCCGGGAATCGGGAGATCGGGAATCGGGGAATAGGTTATTGTGGATTGTGAATGTTGGAGGATTAAGCTGTTAACTATTATTGTTAGGTTTATAAAGCGCGGGTAATAAGAATGGGGACGAGGGCAATGGTGATGGTAATTGCAATGATGAGGATCTTTTCACCATGAGAACGGATCTCGGCTGGATAAGAGAAGTCAGACGATGTGTCTGTTGCATCTTTTTTACTGTAGGCAAACGACCATCCAATATAAATTCCTACCGGACTTAAAAATATAGCTGCGAGGTAACCAAACCATATTATTTTATCTGGCCATTTAATAGATTTTTGAAACCATTTTTTTCCCGCAGGCTTTGAAATTCCATTTTTATTTTCGCGAGGCGGTTTGATCTTCTTTATTACAGGCGGCTTTAATTCAATAACCGGAGTAAGTTGCTTTATTTCAACTTCAGGTTCGATCTCAATAATATCTTTTTGTCTTGTTCCTTCAATGATCTCCTTTGTATTTGATTGTGGGAATACTCCACGCTCTTTCAATATTTTTTCTGCCATTGAAAGATCAAATTGATCCCATTCCGCTGGCTTTGAAACAATTTCAATTAATTCGTCATCACTACAATCGGAAAGATAATAATCATTATTAGGAGAAGATGCTTGAGAATTGTTCTTATAATAGTCAGCCAATTCTTTATACGCTTCTGAAAAATCTTTTTGCATGATCTTTATGCGAACTTCAGAAGCCCTGGGAACATTTTCAGGGTCTGAAGAAATAGAATCGTAAACTAATTTATAGGGAATGCCACATAGCTCCAGCCTTGCAGCAAATTTCTCTGCAAGCATACCATCCGTGAATAATTGGAATGTCAGGAAGGTCTCATCCATATTTGACTGTTGCTGTGGGTACAGAACTGGTTATTAAGGAGTTTGAAAGGAGTGAAGATAATGACAGGAGTTATAATATTCAAGCTTATCAACAAAAAAAATAATATTTAGCTATCTAATTCCCCAACTTAACATTTTCAATTCCTTTCCGTTCCCTAAATTCATGTTTCAATGCCCATAGTTGAATGAAAAATCATCTGAAGCTTGCTATTACGCTCTTCTTTACAGGTACCATTTTTAACAGCTTATCTGCCCAGGAATCAAAAGATACCACCTATACTGTCTATTATAAATCTAACAGCTATTCGATCGATAGTAATCAAAAGAGGTCACTTAAGCTTTTCCTTTCGCAAAT
>JBJMLT010000436.1:0-4905 GCA_045805165.1 Flavisolibacter sp. | reverse complement strand
CGTAGATATTGACGACCGTAAAGTGAACAAGCTTAGAAATGGTCAGATCACCATTTATGAGCCAGGACTTGAGAAACTGTTCGAGCGTAACCTTAAAGAAGAACGCCTGAGCTTTACCACGGACCTGAAAGAGGGAATAGAAGAAGCAGAAATCATCTTTCTTGCCTTACCAACGCCTCCAGGAGAAGATGGGTCTGCAGACCTTCAATATGTTTTGGGAGTTGCCGAGCATATTGGAAAATTATTAACTGATTATAAGATCATTGTAGATAAAAGCACTGTACCTGTTGGTACAGCTGAAAAAGTACATGCAGCTATTGCCAGGAATTATAATGGCGAATTCGATGTAGTATCGAATCCGGAATTCCTTCGTGAAGGAGTGGCTGTTGAAGATTTCATGAAGCCTGACCGCATTGTAATAGGAACTACGTCGGAAAGAGCTAAAAAATCATTGAACGAATTATACGGTCCGTATGTACGTCAGGGCAATCCTATCATCTTTATGGACGAACGTTCTGCCGAGCTTACAAAATATGCAGCAAATTCTTTCCTCGCTACCAAAATATCTTTCATGAACGAAATAGCCCAACTATGCGAACGCATGGGCGCAGACGTAGATATGGTAAGAAAGGGCATGGGCAGCGATGACCGTATTGGTAAGAGATTCCTTTTCCCAGGTATTGGCTATGGAGGAAGCTGTTTTCCAAAAGACGTGAAAGCATTAGTGTATTCAGCCAAAGAAGTAAGTTACAATTTCAATATACTGAATGCAGTTACAGATGTGAACGAGAAGCAAAAGACACATCTGTTCACGAAGATCAAACGATATTATAAAGATCTTACCGGTAAACATTTTGCCATTTGGGGACTTGCCTTTAAGCCCAATACAGATGATATAAGAGAAGCACCGGCCCTGGAAATGATCTCGGCACTTTTAGATGCCGGAGCTACTATTTCAGCTTTTGACCCTGAGGCAATGAATAATGTAAAGAACATTTTTGGAGACAGGATCACTTTTGGTGAAACACAATATGATACTCTTGAAAACGCGGATGCCCTGATCATTGCAACTGAATGGAACGAATTCAGGACACCAGATTTCGACCGCATACTTAGTTTATTAAAAGACCCGGTGATCTTTGACGGACGCAATGTTTTTGATGTGCAGACGATGGAGAAGAAAGGATTTCATTATGAAAGCATTGGCCGTCCGTTAGTGAATCAACCTAAATTCGCATGATGAAGAAAAGAGTTTTAATTACCGGTGGCGCCGGTTTTCTTGGCTCACATTTATGCGATCGCTTTATTAAAGAAGGATACCAGGTCATTGCAATGGATAATTTAATAACCGGTGACCTTAAAAATATTGAGCATCTTTTCCCTTTAAAAGAATTTGAATTCTATCATCACGATGTAACCAAATTTATTCACATACCCGGTCATCTTGATTATATATTGCACTTTGCTTCTCCTGCAAGTCCTATCGATTATTTAAAGATCCCTATTCAGACCCTTAAGGTTGGAGCCATGGGAACACATAATTGCCTTGGTCTGGCAAAAGCAAAGAACGCAAGGATATTAGTGGCCTCTACCAGTGAAGTTTATGGTGATCCACTCGTTCACCCTCAAACGGAAGAGTATTGGGGAAATGTAAATCCGGTAGGTCCCAGAGGTGTTTATGATGAAGCCAAGCGCTATATGGAATCAATCACTATGGCTTATCATACCTTCCATGGATTGGATACCCGTATCATCAGGATATTTAATACTTACGGTCCACGCATGCGTTTGAATGACGGAAGAGCCTTACCGGCTTTTATAGGGCAGGCTTTAAGAGGAGAAGACCTTACTGTATTTGGAGATGGAAGCCAGACAAGATCATTTTGCTATGTTGAAGATTTAGTAGAGGGCATCTATCGGTTATTGTTAAGCGATTATCCGATGCCTGTAAATGTGGGTAATCCGGATGAGATATCATTAAAGGATTTTGCGGAAGAAGTGTTGAAGCTTACAGGTAATAAAGTAAAGATCGTTTATAAACCTCTTCCGGCAGATGATCCCAAACAAAGAAAGCCGGATATTACAAAGGCTAAGAAACTACTTGGGTGGGAGCCTAAAGTAAACAGAAGGGAGGGGCTAGCCAAAACCTATGAATATTTTAAAACTCTTTCTTCGGACGAA
Organism: Flavisolibacter sp.; assembly: GCA_045805165.1. Classification (GTDB taxonomy): domain Bacteria; phylum Bacteroidota; class Bacteroidia; order Chitinophagales; family Chitinophagaceae; genus Flavisolibacter. Next base: position 2,724 of record JBJMLT010000436.1, on the reverse strand, counting down.
TGGTCAAAGCAACCAAAGGAATTTATCAGTCATAAATAAATTATAGCAAACAAAGCCAATATCTAAGGATATAAGAATATGTACAAGGATCTAATCAACAAAAAAGAGAAACTCGCTGTAATAGGATTAGGCTATGTAGGATTACCAATAGCCCTTGAATTTGCAAAGAAAATATCAGTAATAGGATTTGATATCAATGCAAAGCGTGTTGAAATGATGAAGCAAGGAATAGATCCAAGCAATGAACTTGAAAAAGAAGATTTCGAAGGCTGCGATATTACATTCACCAACTCTTTAGATATATTAAGGGAGGCTAAATTCTTTATAGTAGCCGTTCCGACACCAGTTGACGAACATAATGTTCCAGATCTTGTTCCGGTTAAGCGTGCCTCAGAAACAATTGGTAAGGTGATCAAGAAAGGAGATTATGTTGTATTCGAATCTACAGTATATCCCGGTTGTACAGAAGAAGACTGCTTACCAATAATTGAAAAATTATCCGGATTAAAATACTGTACTGATTTTAAATTGGGATATTCTCCAGAAAGAATTAATCCGGGTGATAAGTACCATACCATACGCACCGTTGTAAAAGTAGTTTCAGGTTGCGATGCTGAATCATTGAATGAAATTGCCAAAGTATACGAGCTGGTAGTAGATGCCGGTGTTCATAAAGCATCCTCCATTAAGGTTGCTGAAGCAGCAAAGATCATAGAGAACACACAACGTGATTTGAATATTGCCTTAATGAATGAGCTTTCCATCATCTTCGATAAAATGGGCATCAACACTTATGAAGTTCTTGAAGCTGCAGGAACAAAATGGAACTTCCTAAAATTCTTTCCTGGACTGGTTGGAGGCCATTGCATTGGAGTAGATCCTTATTATCTTACTTATAAGGCCAACGAGCTGGGTTATAATTCAAGGGTTATACTGGCGGGAAGACACATTAACGATAACATGTCCCTTTATGTGGCACGAAAGGTAATACGCCATATAATCAGTCATGTGAATGATGTTAAATCAGCCCGTGTGCTGGTAATGGGTGCTACTTTTAAAGAGAATGTAAGTGATATACGTAATTCAAAAGTTGCTGATGTTGTAAAGGAATTACAATCCTTCTTTTTAAATGTTGACGTAGTAGATCCGCATGCCGATCATGAAGAACTAAAGCATGAGTATGGTTTTGGACTGGCAGAGAAAGTGGGCAAGGATTATGATGCGGTTATAGTTTCCGTATGCCATGAACCTTATTTGAAATATGATGATCAGTTTTTTTCATCCATTACCAAACCGCATGCTCTTATAGCGGATCTAAAAGGCATGTATAGAGGAAATATTAAAAACAGACATTACTGGAGTTTTTAGAGATGAATTATTATAATACCGATATCCCCGGCTTAATTATTATTGAACCAAAAGTATTTGAAGATAGCAGGGGCTATTTTTTTGAATCTTACAATCAACAGGCATTTAATAAAGCAGGTATAACAATTCCATTTGTTCAGGATAATCAGTCCAGTTCAACTTATGGAGTAATCAGAGGGCTTCATTACCAATTAAACCCTTATGCCCAGGCCAAATTAGTAAGAGTGCTGGAGGGTTCCATAATTGATGTAGCTGTTGATATTCGCAAAGGTTCTCCCACTTTCGGTCAGGCATTTTCACTAGAATTGTCTGCCGATAATAAAAAGCAGTTGTTCATACCGGCAGGATTTGCGCATGGATTTTCTGTTTTAAGCAAATCTGCAATTGTATTATATAAATGTGACAAGCTTTATAATAAAGAAAGTGAATCCGGTATACTTTATAATGATCCTTCATTGAACATTGACTGGCAAATTCCTGGTGGTAAAGAAATTGTTTCTGATAAAGACATGCAATTGCCCACCTTTGAAGAGTGCAGGAATAATTTTACTTACAATGCCATCCCGGTCTAAGATCATAGTTACAGGAAGCAATGGTCAGCTTGGCAATGAGCTGAAAGATCTCGCACCTTCATACCAGCAGTTTGAATTTATCTTTTTGGATAGCTCACAAGCTCCTATCCATAACAAGGAAATAATCAAAAATATATTTAAGCAATACAAGCCTGATTACCTGATCAACTGTGCTGCCTATACTGCAGTAGACAAAGCCGAGGAAGAAAAAGAAATGGCCATGGAAATAAATGGCAATGCTGTAGGTGAACTGGCATATATGTGCAAACAATATAATAGCCGGTTCATTCATATTTCTACGGATTATGTTTTTGATGGGGCATCTTCAACTCCCTTAAATGAAACGGATCCTGTTCATCCGGTGAATTACTATGGAGAAACAAAGCTTGAAGGAGAGAAGCAAGCAATAGCAAATAATAAAGATGGAATTATCATTCGCACTTCGTGGGTATATTCTTACTATGGAAAAAACTTCGTGAAGACAATGATCAGGCTGATGAAGGAAAAGGAAACCATTAATGTTGTAAACGATCAGTTAGGATCGCCAACGTATGCAGCTGATCTGGCTCAGGTTATATTAAATATTATTAGTTCTGATAAATGGATCCCTGTCATTTACCATTTTAGCAATGAAGGAATTATTTCCTGGTTTGATTTTGCAACAGAGATCAGAAATAAAATTGGGTCTTCCTGTAAAATAATCCCTATTCACACTTCGCAGTTTCCAACTCCGGCAAAAAGACCTCACTACTCAGGATTGGATAAGACCAGGATCAGAAATACT
>JBJMLT010000435.1:0-2703 GCA_045805165.1 Flavisolibacter sp. | reverse complement strand
GTGATTTTGTGGTGCCCCTTGTAAAGGCTGTTCAGGAACTAAGCAAAAAAGTTGATAAAGTTGATTCATTAGAAAATAGAATAACAGAGTTAGAAAATAAATTAAATAACCTTGAAGCAATAATTACCGGCAAAAAAAATTCAATCAACACCTTTACTAATAATATAAATCTGGAACAAAATATACCAAATCCTGCTCGTTCATCCACAAGCATTGGGTATAGCATTCCTACAAATAATGGTTCAGCACAATTACAGATCATAGATAATTTAGGTAGAACAGTTAAAACCATACAGCTAAATTCTTCAGGAAAGGTTAACCTGAACCTTTCTTCTTTAAGCAGTGGAACTTATAATTATTCACTGATAGTGGATGGCAAGGTAGTTGAAACCAAAAAATTAGTAAAAGCGAGCGAATAATTAATATAGTAAGCCGTTTATAAATTATTTGTTACCTTATATACACAATTCCTACTCCTTAAAGAAAGGTCTTGCACTAATTATTTATTATTTCGCTCCCTCTTTGATTGATTTATAAGCATCTTATTAATACTTCTTTATCCCACGCCTGGTGAAAAGGAATTTATACATTCTTTCAATTTATATAAACCAAAAACAACTACATGAAAAAAAACCTATTTGCTACAATACAAGTAGCAGCCTTGCTCTTGATGTCGTTTGGAGCACTTGCACAATCCTGGAATTTATCTGGCAATAATAATGCAACCAGCACCTCTATATTAGGGAACACAAATGCAGTTCCCCTTCGACTATTTACCAAAAATGTAGCAAGAATTACTATTGACACTTTTGGATTTGTAGGCATCAATTCCGCCCATCCTGTTTCAACTTTAGATGTTCGGGGAACGCAATATTTAAGTGGACAGTTGAAGTTTGGTACAGGTGCACATAATATTCAGTTTGCCAATCCTACAACGACTGCCAATAAGCCTATGATTTTTATGTTTACATCAGGTACTCAAAATCCTACCCGAATGGTGATTGCTCATTCCACTTCCTATCCTAACTATGGCCTGCAGTATAATGATAGTACGGAAAACTTTCATTTTTTAGGGAATGGAATTCCTGTGCTTTCTGTGGATTTATTCAACCAGGCAGTAAGTATAAATTCCACTCTTAATCTGGCTGGAGATGTTTATCAGGGCTCCAATCGTATTATTCACATAACTGATCCTAGTACATCCGTTGGAATTGGGAGCTTGCAAAATAATACTACAGGTTATGAAAATACTGCATATGGAAATGACGCTTTATTAGCAAATACTTCAGGTGCAGTCAATACGGCAAATGGATATTACAGCCTTATTTCCAATACTACCGGGTATTCTAATTCTGCGTTTGGTAACACAAGCTTACGTTACAATACTACAGGGGCTGACAATACTGGATTTGGAACCTATGCATTGTATAATAATACCACTGGTAATGGTAATACAGCCATAGGGGTGTCGGCTGGTGATTATACTACTAACCCTAATCAAGGAACTTTTCTTGGATATTATACAACTGCTGCCAGTAATTTAACTAATATGACAGCCATAGGATATAGCGCTTTTGTGGATGCATCCAATAAAGTAGTTGTTGGAAATAGTTCTGTTACCTCTATTGGCGGATATACCAACTGGACCAATTTCTCGGATGGTAGGTATAAAAAGAATATTAAGGAAGATGTACCCGGTCTTGAATTCATTAACCAGCTAAGGGCAGTTACCTACACCATAGATGTTGATGGGATAGAAAAACTAAGATCTTCTCTACTGAAAAATATGACCCATCATGAGCATACTCTTTCTACTCAGAATATTGCAGCTGCTCAGATAAAACAACCTGAACTATCAGAACAGGACAGAACTGCAAGACAAGAAAAGTCAAGGATCAAATACACGGGCTTTGTGGCTCAGGAAGTAGAGAAGGCAGCCCAGAAACTCGGTTATGATTTCAGTGGAGTGGATGCACCAAAAAGCAAAGATGGATTTTATGGTTTACGATATGGCGATTTTGTGGTGCCTCTGGTAAAGGCTGTTCAGGAACTAAGTAAGAAAAATGAAGAACTAACTAGAAAAGTCGAAAGGATTGATGAATTGGAAAATGAAATAAAAGAATTAAAAGCATTGATATTAGATAAGAGAAGTATAAATACATTAGCGACTGATATAAATCTGGAACAAAATATACCAAATCCTGCTCGTTCATCCACAAGCATTGGATATAGCATTCCTACAAATAATGGCTCCTCACAATTACAGATCATAGATAATTTAGGAAGGACAGTTAAAACGATACAGCTTAGTTCTTCAGGAAGGATAAACCTTGACCTTTCTTCTTTAAGCAGCGGAACTTATAATTATTCACTGATAGTGGATGGCAAGGTAGTTGAAACCAAAAAATTAGTAAAAGCCAGTGATTAAATAAAAGAAAAAGTTATTAGTTGACAGGTTGAAAAGTTGACTCGGGAATAATGCATTGATTGGGTATGTCTTTTGTTATAATCAATTTTTATACATAAATGTAATAACTTAAATTATACCTGAAATAAAGAGAATTTTTTAAAAAATCTTATCTTTTATATACAATTCCTACTCCTTAAAAATAAATGTTTGTGCCTCTGTTAATTATTACTTCCGCTCCCTGTTTAATTAATTTATAACCACCTTATTAATACTTCATTTAGCCCAACCCTGGT
>JBJMLT010000434.1:0-4137 GCA_045805165.1 Flavisolibacter sp. | reverse complement strand
CGCAATGATTGGCCTGTCGTTTACGGAAACATTAGCTTCATAATTTTTGGTGAATTGAGGATGTAAGGAAGGGTTTCCGGCTTCAAAAAGATAAGGATCTATAAAACGGACAGAAGGATTCAGGTAATCATATACAGGCCGCGTAATAGTTCTTCTGTAAACCAGATAGGCCTTAAGATCATAACCAGCTATTTTCATTATGCTTCGGCTTAAATAGATATAAGGGAAAAAATCGGTACGGTGAATACTAAAAGAAGTGTCTTTAGGACTCAACTGTGTACCCTGCATATTAGTATTTTCCATTCGAACTCCGGTTTTCAGTATGATGCCTGAAAAGTTTTTAGAAGCCTGTAAGTATGCCGAATTAATTAATTCAGTATACTTATAAGCCCCTGTCCGTTCATTATCCTTAATACTGGAGGTTCCTGAATAAATATAATAGTCTGTAGTGTTTGAGAAATGCTGATAGCTAGATTTAATACCTGTTTCAACAGTACTGCTTATACCTAGTTTTTTTGTCAGGTTCGTTTGCCCGGAAAAGAAGAAGGGATTGTTTTTAAGAATACCATATCCTGAGGTGCCGGGGTAAGTGGGCTTATAAAAATAGGTAATAAAATTCTGGTTCGTATTGTTGGGTGAATAGGTGAACGAAAGGTCTGTTGACCATTCCGAACCTAAAGTATCCAGCTTGTCTTTTAAATTAAATCCCTGGGATACTGAATAATTATCTCCATTATTGTGAACATCTGCTTCATTAATAGAAAGTGTGGAAAAGAAAGTAATATCTTTTATGGTAGACAGGTTAGTGCTGCGGTTATTTGACTTGCTATAGCTGAAACGTCCATCATAAGATACTTCCCATTCTTTATTGAATTGATAATTAATCCCATAACCTGCATAATAGCTATAAGCAGGATACTTTGTTAATGCATCCTGGCTTAATAAAGAATCTGAAGTAAACAATCTGTCCGTCTTAATTTCATCATAAGTATTTCTATGGCTGAACTGAAGGTTAATATAAGAGCTGGTATTGCCATTATTATTATTTATAGTTACTCCTAAGAACTGATTTCCGTAAACCCCCTGGTTCAAACCTCCGTTTATACTACCCGTCAAACCGATCTTTATACCTTTTTTCAATACTATGTTCACAATGCCCCCGGTTCCTGATGCATCATATTTTGCAGAGGGCGTTTGCAGTATTTCTATAGAAGATATAGCATTAGGAGGAAGGTTTTTAAGGATGGTGGCTATATCAGCCGCACTCAATTTTTGCTCCCTCCCATTTATATAGATTTTTGCAGGAGTGGTGCTGTTCAGGTAAACATTTCCATCCTGGTCCACGTATAAGCCAGGCACCTTTTCAATGATTTCATAAGCATTTGTTGAAGAAGCTACAAGATTTTCAGGGTCCACAATAGTTTTATCATCATCCTGTCGCATGAGAGGTCTGTTTGCTGTTACCACAACAGTACTTAAGGAATTATCCCTGGCTTTTGCAACAAATTTGAATTCAGGATTATCAGAAGAAACAACGATCGATCTTTCAATATCTGAATAATTAACTGCGCTTGCCTTCACTACATAATGTTGGCCTTTAACTAATTGGAAATTAGCCGTACCCGAACTATCAGAGATTTTATTTTGCCTGACAGATGAATCAGTTATTGAAATTACAGTTATAGTTGAATAAGGTATTCCAATGTTCTTATTGTTGATAATTCTTATCTGCACATTCGATTGAGCCTGAGCTACAGAATAAAAAATAACCATACATAAAGTGAAGAGTAATCTAAAATTGCCTGGCATAAGATAAATGTAAAATGAGTTTATTAATTCTATTGTTTATTTTTAAAATCAAAAATTAATAGTAGAGCTTATAATGTATCGGCAATAGGATATAAATAATCTTAGAATAAAATCTGTTATGGCATTTGTTGATTATTATAAAACGCTGGGGATAGATAAGAATGCATCAACTGAAGATATTAAGAAAGCCTATCGTAAGCTGGCTAGAAAATATCATCCGGATTTAAATCCTAACGATAAGGAAGCACACCGCATATTTCAGCAGATCAATGAAGCTAACGAAGTGCTGAGCGATCCTGAAAAAAGAAAAAAATATGATCAATATGGCGAGAACTGGAAGCATGGGGAAGAATATGAAAGAGCAAGGCAGGCGCAAAGCCAATCCGGCAATTGGAGCAACCAGGGATTTGGAGGTGAATACACAGGCGATTTTAGTGGAAGTGATTTTTCAGAAGGACGATTTTCCGATTTTTTTGAATCTCTTTTCGGAGGGTCTGGAATGAAATCAGGGAAAAGAACAAGTAATAAATACAAGGGCCATGATCTGAAAGCAGAACTTCATTTAAGTTTAAAGGAAGCTGCGCAAACTCATCAGCAGGTACTTAAGATCAACGATAAAAATATACGTATCACCATTCCCGCTGGAATTGAAAATGGCCAGGTAATTAAATTAAAAGGACACGGAGGACCAGGTGCCAATGGTGGCCCCGAAGGAGATTTGTACATCACATTTGTTATCAATGATGACCCTAAATTTAAAAGGAACGGTAACGATCTGCAATCATCAGAAGAAATTGACCTTTACACCGCTGTTTTAGGAGGAGAAGCACTGCTTGAAACCTTATCAGGGAGAGTTAAAGTAAAGATCAGTCCGGAAACCCAGAATGGAACTGTTATACGGTTAAAAAATAAAGGCTTTCCAATATATAAAAAGGAAAATGAATCTGGCGATCTGTATGTTACCCTTATGGTAAAAATTCCAACTAACCTTACTGAAAAAGAGAAGGAGTTATTCAGAGAATTAGCAAAATTAAAATCCTAAAATCAATGTTATGCAAAATGATCAATGGATTTCCGAAGAAGAAGTTTGCTTTCACTACAACGTAGAATATTCATTTATAACTTCTCTTTATCAGGCAGGATTGATAGAATATTATCTGATTGAAGAAAAAAGATTTATTCCTACAGATCGTTTGGAAGATCTTGAGAAATTTGTAAGATTTCATTACGACCTGGAAATAAACATTGAAGGAATTGAAGTGATCCACCGATTATTGCAAAAGATCAACGACTTGGAAAGAGAATTAAACAAATTGAATAGTCGTCAATCGTGAATCGTGAATCGTCAATCGTCAATTTCCGTGATCGGGGGTCGTGAATCGTGAATGCTCGAACCGTGAAGTCGTCAATTCTTAAAAATCAGCCATCAACACATCAGCGATCAGATATCAGAAATAAGCCATCAACCATCAGCTATCAGCTCATAACTTCAGTGGTCGGTTACGAGCGATTTGCAATCGTTAATCTAAAATTGAATCATCCTCTTTTGCCTGAACTTCCTGAACGGCTGTTCTTTCCACCTGGTTTAGCCTGATTGCTTCTACCTGAACTACTTTTCCTGCTTGTTGTTCCCCTTGAAGTAGAATTGGCTCTAGAAGAAGAAGAGCCTCTGGGATGGGAGACAGGTTCCATCATTGTTTCCCTTTTTGTTCTTGAACCTTCTGATTTTGTTCTTGCTCCTTGTTCTAACATCTCAGGCCTGGTATTTCCCTTTGGAGTTCCGGTTTCTGCTTTTTGATTAATTCCGGATTCAGCCAATTTCGTTAGAAGGTCATCAGCTTCATATTCTTCATTTAGGGTCTGTTCTAAAAGCTGGCTTACTTTATCCAATCCCAATTCCTTTGCATAAGTGCGTACAGTACCATATCCGCATATTTCATAATGTTCCACTTTTTGGGCACAGGCTATAATAACTGCGTCCAAAACTTTTGGGTCCATATCTTCATTCATCATCTTTTTACCTTCCTCTAAAATGCCTTCCATCCCTTTACAAACTTGTTTTCCATTACCAAATATCCCTGCCAGAAAGCCTTTTTTGTCCTCCTGCTTAACAGAGAATTGTTTTTGGATCTTTTCCAGTCTTTTTTTATGTTCTTCAGTAACCCTGAGATGAGTGGATAAAGCATTTTTCAACTTCGTGTTGCTTGCTTTTTGGATCATAGCTGGTAATGCTTCAATTATTTGTTCTTCTACAGAATAGAGATCCTGTATTTCATGAATAAGCAAACCTTTAAGATCATTCATCTTTTCCATAATTTGTTTTTATAT
>JBJMLT010000433.1:0-15369 GCA_045805165.1 Flavisolibacter sp. | reverse complement strand
ATTGATGGGTAATTTGATCTTGTCTCCAATTATAGCATCAACTTGTAACTGTGCATTTTCATTAAAATCAAATCCACCTGTTTTTCTTGCCCTTTCAGGTAAAGTGGGATTTTGTACATTCTGGCCCTGGTACCCGGCGGATAGGTCAACATACCCTGTAGGTCTTATTTCTACTTTCCCATTTCCGGTAATCCGGTTTACCCAATCTTTAGAAAAGCCAAACTTAGGCTTGAAATTTCGCCTGTTTAAATTAGTGAGCAGATTAGCCCTCTGACGAAAATAATTTTCTTCATCCTGCTTTCCCTGGATATCAAGGAATTCCTGCATAGAAAAAGTGGTCGGTGTCCTGTAATATTTGTTTCCAATCTTTTCAATGATATAGTACTGCTTTGTTTTAGGATCAAATTCTATCCTTCGCTTTACAAAAGCAGTGTCCCTTAAATCGAATGAGTTCCTGTTACGGAAAGTATATGGATCGCCTCTTCTGTCTGTGATCGGGTAATGAGTACTGTCTATGGAATAATGGGTAGTATCCTGCGAACTTGCTTGATTTTGAGTAAAGCGTGCTTGAGCCTGAAGATAAAAGGCTGTCAGAACGATGGTAAGAACCAGCGTACAGAATCTATTGGTAGGTTTTAAAGCCAAGTCTTTTTTCTCTACATTAGTTAGTCTACGGATTAAAGTATCTGCAGTGCTTTTTTGATCACCAGCTCAACGCCCAGGTTAGGATCCTGACCAAGCACTTTTTGAATAGCCTGATCAGCAGCTTGCCTGTGTATGCCTAAAGCTATTAAGGCATTTAACGCATCGGACTGTAAAGTATTGCCTTTCCAACCTGAAATATTTACCTCGGATTCTGTCGGATGTTTTGCCAGTTTATCTCTTAATTCAACGATTATCCTTTCTGCTGTTTTTTTACCGATTCCTTTTATACTTTCCAAAGCTTTCGTATTGCCCTGAATTATGGCCCTGCTTAATTCATCTGGCTTCATATAAGATAGCATCACCCTTGCTGTATTGGCGCCTATTCCTGATATCGCAATCAATTGTAAGAAGATCTCTTTTTCCGCAAGGTCAAAAAAACCAAAAAGAAGATGTGCATCCTCCCGCACTATTAAATGGGTTTGTAATAGCCCATGATCTAGTGTCTGGATCTTCGAATAAGTATTTAAACTTATCTGGATCTCATATCCAACGCCGTTCACATCCACCTGAACATAGGAAGGTGTTTTCTTTATGTATTTTCCATTTATAAATGCAATCATTAAATAAAAATATATTTATTATTTAGTTGAAAGAAAACTGTTGATAGTTAATAGCTGATAGAAGCGACCCACCTGGATCTGACAAGCTAATTATTCACTATTCCTTATTCTCTATTCTAAATTCAATACTCCTTGTTCACTATTCAATAGGCCCATTTAACTAAAGAAGCGCCCCAGGTAAAGCCACCACCAAATGCAGCAAGAACAATATAGTCGCCTTTATTTAATTCATGCTTCCATTCCCACAGGCATAAAGGAATTGTGGCGGCAGTAGTATTTCCATATTTATGAATGTTAAGCATTACTTTATCCGGAGAAAGTCCTATTCTATTGGCTGTTGCATCAATAATTCTTTTATTCGCCTGATGGGGAACAAGCCAGGCAATGTCATCTCCCGTCATACCATTCCGTTCCAGCAATTCTGCACTTACATCAGCCATTCTTGTTACTGCAAATTTGAATACAGGCTGACCATCCTGAAACACATAATGTTCTTTATTGGCTACCGTTTCGCCCGTGGCTGGCCTTACAGAGCCGCCTGCTTTCATATGAAGATATTGTTTTCCGCTTCCGTCACTTTTCAGTAAGCTGTCTATAATACCAAACCCTTCTGTATTTGGTTCTAATAATACTGCGCCTGCACCATCTCCAAATAAAATGCATGTAGTTCTGTCACTATAGTCAATGATCGAACTCATTTTATCCACGCCCACTACTATAACTTTTTTATACCTTCTGCTTTCAATTAAGCTGGCGCCAACGGTTAAACCATATAAAAATCCGGAGCATGCGGCTTCCAGATCAAATCCCCACGCATTCTTGGCTCCGAGCTTGTCGCTGATAATATTGGCTGTGGCGGGGAAAACCATATCAGGTGTAACCGTGCAGCAAATGATCACTTCTATTTCTTCCGCACTTATCCCTCTGCGTTCACATAATTGTTGAATTGCAGGTACCCCCAGGTCAGAACTTCCTTTACCTGGTTCTTTAAGTATTCTCCTTTCTTCAATTCCCGTTCTTGTTTTAATCCAATCATCTGTCGTCTCTACCATTTTTTCAAGATCGGCGTTAGTCAATTTTGTATCAGGAACATATCCACCAACAGCCGTAATGGCAGCCGTGATCTTTTGAATCATTTCCAGTTATTTAAAAGTGAACGAAGATACGAACCTAATTAGCTAATCAGCTAATGAGCTAATGAGCTAATTTTTTTTCCTGCTCCACAAAATAAAGTCAGTCGCGGGCAGTTTTTCAACACCGGCCTGACGCATTAAATTAACCAACTGTCCTCGGTGGTAAGTATTGTGGTTGAATAAGTGTAGTAGCATTTGATACACCGGTTGCTTGAACTGCTCTCTTTTTGAATTCTGATATTGAAATACGTGTTGAAACATATGTTCCTGTGAATTGGCGATCCAGTCAAGCCACTGTCTGTCCTGATTCAAAAGATTATTTCCAGCCTCTTTTAGGTCACCTTCAAAACTATCGGCAGGAGCAATTACCCTTTCCTGTAATTTAACCCTTTGCCACCAAATTGATTCAGCACTCCACATATGAACAATTGTTTTGTAAATACTGCTGAAGCTACTGACCATTTCCTTCATTTGCTTTTCCTCAGGTAATTGATAAATAGCCTCCAGTATTGTCTGGTTTGCCCAAAGATTATAACCGCTAAGCTGATTCAATAATTCTTTCATGCTGATTTTTGTAGATAAATTTGGCCGCTCTAATTAACAAAGAAGATTCGTTATGGAAGATAAAAATTATCCACTTAAAGGTTTTACCTCAGTTGCTATCCACAAAGGACATAAGAAAGATCCTCGCTATGCTCATCAAACTCCAATTTATGCATCAAGCACCTTTGTGTTTGATTCTGCAGAACAGGGAATGAGAAGGTTCAGCGGAGATGAACAAGGCTTTATCTATTCTCGTTGGGGCAATCCTACTATGGAAGAAGCAGAAGAAAAGATCGCAGCATTGGAAGTGCATGGCTTGAACATGAATGTAAAAGGTATTTTACATGCATCCGGTATGGCCGCTATATCTACTGTTCTTCTTTCAACCTTAAAGTCGGGAGATAAAATACTATCTCATTTTTCATTATATGGAGGCACAGATGAAATAATGAATAAGGTTCTGCCTGAACTGGGAATTACAGCAGTTATTGCAGATCTGAGAGATCTGAATATAGTAGAAGATACTATTAAGAAAAATCCCGGCATCAAAATGATGTACCTCGAAACGCCTGCAAATCCTACCATACAATGCGTAGATATTTCCGAGCTTTCCAAAATTGCTAAACGCAACGGATTAATTGTAGTATGTGATAATACATTCGCCACCCCTTATTTACAGCAGCCTTTTAAGTATGATGTGGATTTTATTGTTCATTCCACTACTAAATATCTTAATGGACATGGAACTGCCATAGGCGGCATTCTTTTGGGTAGAGACCTTGAATTAATGACTACTAAAGTAACCAAATTCCACAGGCTGTTAGGTGGTAATTCAAATCCGTTCGATTCCTTCCTGTTGATCAATGGAATTAAAACTTTGGAATTACGAATGGAACGCCATTGTGATAATGCAATGAAAGTAGCACGCTTTCTTGAAAGCCATCCTTCGGTATCATCTGTAAATTATGCGGGCCTTTCATCACATCCCGATTATGCAGTAGCCAAAAAACAAATGAAATTAGCCGGAGGAATGTTAAGCTTTGAGCTTAAAGACGGATTAAACGCAGGCATACAATTTATGAACAAATTGCAGATGTGCACAAGGACCGTTTCGCTCGGTATACTTGATACATTATTGTGTCACCCGGCTTCCATGACCCATCATGGAGTACCGAAAAAGGAAAGAGAGAAATATGGAATAACAGATGGACTTATCAGGGTTAGCGTAGGAATTGAAAATCCTGATGATATCCTTTCAGACCTTGATCAGGCCCTGAAAAAGTAGTGTGAACAATTCATTATAAAATAAGTAAAGAAATAGAATGAATATTATTATTCGAAATGCTGTTAAGGAAGATTGTTCACGTTTACTCGAATTAGTTAAAGAACTCGCTATTTATGAAAGAGCACCAGAGCAGGTAACTATTACTCTTTCACATTTTGAAGAAAGTGGATTTGGCGTAAATCCTGTATGGTGGGCCATTGTAGCAGAAATAGATGGAAAAATTGAAGGTTTTGCCCTTTACTATATAAGGTTCAGCACTTGGAAAGGACAACGCATGTACCTGGAAGATTTAATTGTTACGGAAAAAATGCGTGGAAAGGGAATCGGAAAAGTATTATTTGACGAATTAATTAAAAGAGCGAAGGAAAAAAACTTTGCCGGCATTCACTGGCAGGTATTGGATTGGAATGAACCTGCAATAAATTTCTACAAAAAATACAAAGCTTCTTTCGAACCCGAATGGGTGAACTGCAGCATTGTTATTGAGTAATATTGGTGGCATCGTGGTATATGTAGTATTAGTAGTATAGGTGGTATTAGTAGTATTTAAATAGTAACTAAATATGTAAAACTTCTTTATGTAAAAGACAATAATGACTACTTAACGTAATACTACTAATACTACTAATACTACTATTACCACCAATACCACTAATACTACCAATACCACTTATACCAGTAATACTACCAATACCACCAATACACTAACTAACCGATTCAGCAAACACTTCCCTGCTTATTTTCAGTATTAATCCCTGAAGTACCTTGCCAGGACCAGCTTCAGTAAACTTAGATGCTCCATCATGGATCATTGCATGTACTGATTGTGTCCATCTTACAGCGCCCGTTAACTGGTCGATAAGGTTCTGCTTGATTTCATCTTTATTAATTACACCCTTTGCTACCACGTTCTGGTAAACCGGGCACGAAGGAGTATGAAAATTCGTAGCCTCAATGGCTTTTTGAAGCTCTTCACGCGCAGGCTCCATTAATGGTGAATGAAAAGCCCCGCCAACAGGCAATACTACCGCACGTTTAGCTCCTGCTGCTTTTAATTTTTCGCATGCAACTTCAACACCTTTAATACTGCCCGAAATAACGAGTTGGCCAGGACAGTTATAATTCGCAGGCACCACTACTTCACCTGTATCAATTTCAACCTTTTTGCAAATCTCTTCAACTTTTTCATCGGCCAAACCTAAAACGGCAGCCATAGTTGATGGTGTTGCTTCGCAGGCTTTCTGCATTGCCTTAGCCCGCAAGCTCACCAATTCGAGTGCTGTTTCAAAGCTTAAAGTTCCATTTGCTACAAGAGCCGAGAACTCTCCAAGGGAATGGCCTGCAACCATATCCGGCTTTGCATTACCAATACTTTTAAATGCAATTACCGAATGAAGAAATATAGCTGGCTGCGTAATATTTGTTTTTTTAAGATCTTCTTCAGACCCATTGAACATAACATCAGATATACGAAAACCCAAAATATCATTTGCCTGCTCAAATATTTTCTTCGCGAATGAATTGGTATCATAATATGTCTTTCCCATGCCCGGAAATTGTGCGCCCTGACCAGGAAATACAAATGCATGCTTCATCTTTATTTTTTTAATTTAGTCCAGATCCGAAGAAATTAATTTAAGGAACTCATTCCTTGTAATATGATTATTTAAAAACTCTCCGTCAAAAGCGGATGTGGTTGTAACCGAATTTTGTTTCTGCACGCCTCTCATCATCATACAAAGATGCTTGGCTTCAATTACTACGGCTACACCCATTGGATTAAGGCTTTGCTTTATAGCCTGCAAAATTTGAGTGGTCAATCGTTCCTGAACTTGCAATCTTCTGGAAAATACATCTACTACCCGCGCAAGTTTACTTAGACCTGTTATATATCCATTGGGAATATAGGCAATATGGGCTTTACCAAAAAAAGGTAAAAGATGATGCTCGCACATTGAGTATAATTCAATATCCTTAACGATCACCATTTCACTAATGTCTTCCCTGAACTTAGCTGTATCAAGTATTGAAACAGCATCCTGCTGGTATCCCTGTGTCATATATTGCATGGCCTTCGCCATGCGTTCAGGTGTTTTAATTAAACCTTCACGGCTTGGATCTTCACCTAATCCCTTAATAATACTACTGTAACAATCCATTAGCCCTTCAGTTGTTTCCCTATCAAATCCTTCTTTTTTATGGTATGCCATTTTTCTATGCTTTATGCTGGATATTCAACAAAGTTTCTCGGTGTTTCAGAAAGGCGAATATATAGATCAAATGCTGAATCAATGTGAGGCCTCAAAAGATCATATATTACTACTACTATGTTTTCTGCCGTGGGTATCAGATTTTTAAATTCATCCGTATCTAGATTCAGGTTTTTATGATCAAAGCGCTCGAGAACAAATTTGTCCGCCAGATCCGATAATAATTTAAGATCCATTACAAAACCTGTTACAGGATCAATTTCTCCCACCACTTTAATTTCAACCTCATAATTGTGTCCGTGAAAATTTGGCAGGCTGCATTTACCAAAAGTGGCTGTATTCTTTTCATCGCTCCATTCCTTTTTAAATAGCCTGTGAGCAGCATTAAAGTGTTCCTTGCGGATAACAGCTACTTTTCTGTTCATATGTTTAAATATGGATCAATTTACGATCAATAAATAAATACGTGCTAAAAGTTAACAGGGTTTTGAAGCTAATAGGAATTTGAATGAATATCGCATCAATCGCTGCAAAGGTAATGGTTGAATAAAAACAACAGGCAATTACCGATTTTTGTAAAATGCAATTACTTATTTGTTCTGCAACTGCTCCGGAATTACATCCCACTTATCAATATTTGAAAAATATAAATGCTGGTAAAGCAGAAATTCTTATTACCGGTGTGGGTATGTTGCAAACCATGTACCATCTGTCAGCATATATAAATTCCCATAAGCCTGATCTTATTATTCAGGCTGGTATTAGCGGCTCTTTCTCTAATGATCTCGAACAGGGACAGGTAGTATGCGTAAGAAATGAAAGCATAGGCGACCTGGGTGTTAAAGAGAATAATGAATTCGTTTCTGTATTCGATATGAATTTGATAGATAAAAACGAATTTCCCTGGGAAAACGGAGTATTAAAAAATAATGATCAGATTTTAAATGATACGGGATTAAAAATAGTAAATGGTATTACCGTAAATGAGATCACAACCGATCTGAACCGTATTAATTACTATATTAATCAGGGTGCTGAGGTTGAATCTATGGAAGGTGCCGCTTTACATTATTTGGCATTAATGGAAAATATACCATTCCTTCAGTTGAGGTCTGTTTCCAACAAAGCAGGTGAAAGAGATAAAACCAAATGGGATATGAAAAAAGCCATTGAGCAGCTTAACTTTGAATTACAAAGGATTATTTTCAAATTGAACCTTCTATGAAATATTCTTTAGGCTTTTCCCCTTGTCCCAACGATACATTTATTTTCGATGCTCTTGTTAATAAAAAAATAGATACCGGTGATATAGAATTCAACGTGGTAATGGAAGATATTCAAACACTTAATAAATGGGCTTCGCTAGGAAAACTGGATATTACCAAATTAAGCTTCCCTGCTTATTTTGAAAACTCATCGGTCTACTCCATGCTAAATGCCGGCGCTGCTTTAGGTAAAGGGGTTGGGCCTTTGCTTATTGCTAAAAAAATGGTTGCTGTTCCTGACATTGCGCATTGCAGAATAGCCATACCGGGAGAAAATACAACAGCTAATTTATTATTGAGCTTTGCTTTTCCATCTTCAAAAAATAGAGTTCCCATGCTATTTTCTGAAATTGAACAATCATTGCTCGATGAAAAGGTAGAAATGGGCGTAATTATCCATGAAAACAGGTTTACTTATATGACCAAAGGATTAATTAAGGTCTGCGATCTTGGAGAAATTTGGGAGGAAAGGGAAAATGTTCCTGTTCCTCTTGCATGCATTGCTGCAAAAAATAACATTCCGGAAAATACAAGGCAGAGAATAAGTTCTTTAATTAAGCAAAGCGTTGAAGCAGGGTTTCAACTGTATCCCCAAATAAGTTCTTTTACAAAACAGCATGCACAGGAAATGGATGAAAATGTTATGAGAAGTCATATTGAATTGTATGTGAATGACTATTCCATCGATCTTGGGGGCAATGGTAAAAAAGCAATCAATAAATTATATGAGATCTATCAATCTCAAATGGTTCAAAACGTTTAAGTGAATAATTTTTCAGGGTATCACTTTCGCCATTAAACAGATGCATATACTCTATTATAAATTTCTTTAGTTATAGAATTCGAATATATTTTCTCACGAAATTGCTTTACCCACCTTATTCCATAAATAGCATTGGTTAGAAAAATTTCATCTGCTTCCAGAAGATCAGAATCATCTATTTCGGTTTGGTGAACTAAGTAGTCAAACCTTTTCATTTCATCTATTAAAAATCTTCGCATAACACCGGCAACACAACCCTGATGTAAGGCAGGAGTATAAATTTCCTTTTTTTTGATCAAAAAAATATTCGCTTTCGATGCATCGCAAATGTGGTTACTTACATTTAATAGGAGACTTTCATCAAGTGTATTTTCCCTCGCATAAATATCAGCCATTACATAGGGAAGATAATTGGCAGACTTTAGATTACTAAAGGCATCCTGGCTTTTGCGTGCATCCGGAAAAATATCGATTCTGTAACCTTCTTTATTCAATACATTCGATTCAATAGATAATGGAATAGCTTCTATTGCGTATTCTGTATTTGGTTCGGAACGATAAACAGCGAGACGCACCCGCGCCAGTTCAGTACAGTTATTTTTATTGCACAGCTCCAATATTTCCCTTTGTAACTTATCAACTTCGGTAACTGATTCCTTGTTTAGCTTTAATAAATTCATTCCGGAAAATAATCGCTCAAAATGAAGTCCTCCTAGTAGAATAACACCATTATGCACTTTCATTGTTTCAAACAAACCATCACCATATTTAAAGCTCCTGTTTTGTAAGGTTAATAAAGCTTGGCCTGATGGGAAAAACCGGCCATTAAGGCAAATAAGATCCATGCCCCAAATGTGATACAAAAAATAATCCCGCCATCAGCGGGATATTCACATAATTTATTTATAGGAATTTCAGGCTTGTTCTACTATTCCGGCTTTAACGGCATACATTACCAGTCCAGCCATAGATTTTACCCCTGTTTTTGTCTTTAATTTATCCCTGATGGCTTCAACTGTACGAGGACTAAGATCTACCAGGTCGGCAATTTCCTTAGTACTTTTCTCTTCGCACATCAACTTAAGGATTGTTACTTCCTTATCTGTAAGATTTACTTCCGGTGACATTACTTCTGCAGGTTTCTTCATTCGCAAACCATTGAGCAATGCTTTATTGGTAAGATCATTAAAGAAGAATTCCTGTTCGTAGCACGTCTTTATAGCCTGGTAAATAGTTTCTGAATCAGATTCTTTTGTTAGATATGAATTTGCTCCTATCTCCATCATCCTTGTGATCATGGAATGGTCGTTATGCATGGACAGCATGATGACTTTTATCTCGGGATAAAGCTTCTTTATCTCGGGAAGGGTTGTTAAACCATCCATTATAGGCATTTGTATATCAAGCAAAACCACATCGGGCTGAATGTGTTTTAGTAGGTTTAAAAGCTGCATGCCATTTTCTGCTTCGGCAACCATCTGAATGTCTTTGCGAACAGTAAGAGAGGTCTTAACACCAGTACGGAAAAGAGCATGATCGTCTGCAATGGCAACTTTAATAACCGTAGAGTCGAGATTTTTCATAAGGAATTATTTAAAAAGGGTTTCTATGGTTCTGAATCCAAATGCAATATGGTAAAAACCTCTTGCATTTAGTATAGTAGATTTACGTTATTATTTATTGTGAAAAGTACGATTACTTAGAAAACTTTCAAATTCAATTTTGTCGGATAGAAGATTTACTTCATTAAAACCAGGTAAATCTACGTATGGTTCTGTAAATACCGAACCCGGAAAATCGGTTACTATTCCTCTTGTTCGGGGCTTAAAGCACGTATACATTTGTATCAGAAAGTTGATTGAAGGAACAAGTCGCCAGCCTCAAATATCCAATGTCCTAAATACCGTCCAGTAAGTTTTTTCCAATTTCTTATGATAACCAAAGCGACCTCCACAATCAACTTTTTTCTTTTTACCTGATCAAAGCTTTTCCACCACTAAATAGATCCTTGTATCTCCTAAAACAAATTTCCTCAAACGTGGAGTACTGTATAAATGTCTGATTTTTAACCCGCTTTCCAACATCATTTCCTCAAGCTCGTTTAGAGAGAATATATAGTCTATACCCTGAATAACTTCAGTTCTTCCATCTGGTGCAATAATCGTCTGTTCAGTTTCTATTCGGCTGGGGTTAAAAAAAAACCTGTTTTCCAGTATGCACTTATACTCTCCCGAATAATGCCAGTCTTTTTCTCTGAACGTTCTTATGGCTATTTCAGCTATCATCCAGGAATTTATTATAAAAATTCCCCCCTTTTTTAAGTAAGAAGCTACTTTTTTCAATAATAAACCGGCGTCATTCCTTTCAAAAAAGGAGAAGCTGTTTCCCATGCATATTACACAGTTGTATTGCTCATTCAATTGAATGCCCAATACATCCGATGCTACCGCTTGAACGTTATTAAGTCCCGCCTCTGCAGCATTCCGGCTTATTTCTTCGGTATAATCGGAAAGGTTATCAACGGCAGTAACAGAATACCCTCTTTTAGCTAATTCAAGAGAGTGACGGCCGTAGCCGCACATTATATCAAGGACAGAATTTCCTTTTTGTAAATTCCCGGCTTCCTCTATAAAATCACATTCAGCTTCTGTAAGTCCGTTAGGTATGATGTTTTTCCAGACTTCTTTATACAACCCCTCAAAGTAAGTATTGTTTATGTTTTGGCGCGTAGAAGACATTTAGAGTTATTTACCTCAGTCCAGTAATTTATTTCGCATAGCATACATTACCAGCCCTGCTATAGTTTTTGCCCCAACTTTTTCCTTCATCTTTTGCCTTATGGTTTCTATTGTTCTGGGACTAAGAAATACTTCTTTGGATATTTCTTCCGTGGTTTTATCTTCTGCAATACATTTTAATATTCTTATCTCCTTTTCAGAGAACTTGATAGGATTCGGATAGTACTGTCGTACTGTTTTTTTATGCTGAAGCTTAAGTAATACAGCTTTATTTACCAGGTCGTTGAAATAAAAATCATCATTCATACAGGTCAGGATTGCCTGGTAAATTTCATCGGGATCCGTTGTTTTGGTCAGGTAGGCATTGGCGCCCATTTCCATCATTTTTGTAATCATTTCCTGATCATCATACATCGTCAGAACTATGATCTTTACTTCTTCATATTCCTTGCGGATTAACCCAATAGCATTTATACCATCTACTTCCGGCATTCTGATATCCATTAATAGAACATCAGGCTGCTTTAGCCTTAATTTATGCATCAGGTCCTTACCATCTTCTGCTTCCCAAAGTATTCTTAGGTATTCACGATCCTTCAGTGCCATTTTGATCCCATCCCGGAATATTTTATGGTCATCAGCGATGGCGACTTTAATTATCTGGGCAGTCATGGAGATTGGTTTAAATAATTGACTTATAAGGAGTAAGTGCCGACAAATCTAAACCATTTTTATTCTGAATAATAAGGTATTAAAAAGTTTATTTTATTTTAATAACAATTTCTTTCCAGTAAAAACACGTTTAGGTATGCGTAAATCTACGATTAAGATTTTGTAACTAAAATAAGAAATGAAAAAATTCTAAAAGCCATTGCCCGTAATTTATGGCTCACTTACCTTCTCATATTCAAATAAGCTATTATTATCCTGATTGATCTCTTTATCTGCTATATTCCAAAGCCTTTTGTTTTGTAAAAAATAGAAACCAGACCCATCGGATTTAAATAAATAGTACGAAGATTTACTCGGATATCCTAGTAAATTTACTATTTTTGATACGTAAAATCACCCTTTTTGAAAAGGTATTAATACGATATATTTCTTTTGAAATGTATACCCAGCTTGGTTTATTACAGAATTTTTTAATCCGTCAATGATTAATACCCTGTTGAGATCGGATGTGGCTTATTCAATATTTACAACAGTTTAAACAACAATCTTACTGGTATGGTGTCAACTAACAAAGTTTTACGGTACAGGCCTTGGGACGAACCACCTACCGTTATTGAAACATGGTGGGAATTGTAGAGTAAAATTTACTATTTCTTAAAAGGTTTTTTATATTTGGACTTAATGGCCAAAACTATAGAAAACCTTTTTTTATTTCTTCTATATTTTTCAGATCTCTTAATTATCCTTTTGTTTTTAATATATAACAAGAAGAATAAGAAAGAAAAAATCTTATTGGCCATCACTTTATACTGCTGTGTAGATATACTTATTAATTGTACTACTCAGATATTCTCTTCAGGATATATTACTTATGTCGCTTATTCATTCTTTACCGCTTTTGAATACCTCGTTTTTGCCTGGTGCTTTTGGTTGATCATAGAAAACAAGGTATTCAAAAAGGCAATAGCCATAATAAGTACTTTATTTGTACTATTTCTTATCGTTTATTATTGCACAACTAAGCCTAGAAGCATTGATTCCATACCGATAGGTTTAGAAACAATAATAATTCTCCTGTATTCATTTTATTACCTGTATGAACAAATGAATAACACGGCTAATTTGTTCATATACAATAAATATCAGTTTTGGATAGTTACCGGTATAATGATCTATCTTTCGGGCTCATTCTTTATATACATCTTTGCAAATCAAATTGATAGAAAGCTTTTGATGCGTTTCTGGTTCTTAACGAATGCATTTTATGTTCTTAAAAATGTATTCTTTGCAATAGGAATATTAATCCATGTAAAACAAGAAAAATCTATACTGCCACGAAATCCAGTCCTTATTTAAAAAACCAAACCACGGATTAATTTATGTTTTTATTGCAAGTCACCAACCAGTCAGGAATTTCCCTTGTACTTTTTTTAGGTACTCTGGGAATGTTGGTGCTTACCATAGGATTGATCCTTTTTATAATTTTCCATCAGCGGAAAGTAATACGCTACCAGTTCCGTTTGCAACAAATGGAACACGAACAGCAGAAAGTATTGTTAAATGCTTCTATCAGACTTCAGGAAGAAGAACGGCAAAGAATTGCCGCCGACCTGCATGATGATGCCGGACCATTACTGGCAACTGCAAGGCTTTACCTTAATGAGAACCTCGTAAACCAGGATAAGGCTACTCAACTTCAATCTATTTACCAGGCGAGGCAGATTTTAGATGATACTATTCAGCTCATCCGTAACATCAGCCATAGCCTTATGCCGCCAACTTTAAAGAATTTTGGCCTGGAATCTGCTATAAACGACCTGTTCCAGAAAATTAGCGGTTCAGGTGCTATAAATGCAAGTAGCCGCTTCCATGAATATAAGGAAAGGCTTAAGCCCGAAAAAGAATTAATCGTTTTCCGGATCATCCAGGAATTGGTAAATAATATTTTAAAGCATAGTAATTCCAGCTTTATACACCTGACCCAGAATATGCATCATGATAATTTCCTGTTAAGGGTCCATCACGATGGTCGGGGAATAGTACAACAGGATTTCGAAAAGCTTAATAAGAGTAATGTTGGACTGGGATTAAAAAACATTAGCAGTCGGCTCAAAGTAGCACAGGGCAGTATTTATTTTGAAAAAGATGCTTCCCAGACTTATTTTAAAGTAACAATAGAGATCCCAAGGGATGACCAATATGATCATTAAACCTTAAATAGTATTTTTACGATCAGGACATAAACATGGAACTTATAAAAGTAGCAATTGCAGACGACCATAAAATATTCCGAAAGGGAGTGATCTTATCGTTACGCCCCTTTACGAATATTAAATTCGTTCTTGAAGCGGAGAATGGGGATGAATTGCTTAATGGACTTGCAGAAGCTGCTCCTGACGTGGTTTTAATGGATCTTAGAATGCCTCTGAAAGATGGGATTGAAACTACAAAAGTGCTCAGCAAGCAATTCCCTAATATCCATGTCATTGTTTTAAGCATGTATGAAGATGAACGCTTTGTTTCTCATATGATGGAAAACGGAGCTAATGGCTATTTATTAAAGAATGCAGAGCCTCAGGAAATAAGAAGGGCCATTATAGATGTTTACGAAAAAGGATACTACCTCAATAATTTTGTCAACCGGATATTATTAAAGAAGGCGCACTCCAAACAAAAAGTTATTCCTTCTTTAAATAACGAGATCACTTTAACCGACAGGGAGCGTGATGTTCTAAAATTTATCTGTATGGAATTCACAGCCCAGGAGATTGCCCAAAAGATGGATATCAGCGCCCGCACCGTAGAGGCTATTAAAGACAGACTAATGGAACGCTTCGGCAGCAAAAACACCGCAGGCCTGGTATTTTTTGCTGTTAAAAATAACCTGGTCGATTAGCTAATTAATTTCCATTTCCCGCACCTCCCCTTCTACAATTAACTTCCCTTCGGTTTTAGACTTTATTTCTTCTATAGTTACACCAGGCGCTCTTTCTATTAATTTAAAACCTTCATTCGTAATATCAAGTACTGCCAGTTCAGTCACTACCTTTTTAACGCATCCAACTCCTGTTAATGGTAAAGTGCATTTCTTTAATAGCTTTGATTCGCCCTTTGGATTGGTATGCATCATGGCAACAATAATATTTCGTGCACTGGCTACCAGGTCCATAGCCCCTCCCATTCCTTTTACCATTTTGCCTGGTATCTTCCAGTTGGCTATATCACCTTTTTCACTTACCTCCATGGCTCCCAATACGGTTAAGTCAATTTTACCCGCCCTGATCATGCCAAAGCTTTCTGCACTGTCGAAAAAAGCCCCACCAGGGAGTATAGTAACCGTTTCTTTGCCTGCATTGATAAGGTCTGCGTCAATATCCTCTTCTGTAGGATAAGGGCCCATACCCAGCATTCCATTTTCACTCTGCAGCATGATAGAAATACCTTCCGGTATATAATTAGAAACAAGCGTTGGAATACCAATCCCCAGGTTCACAT
>JBJMLT010000432.1:0-8460 GCA_045805165.1 Flavisolibacter sp. | reverse complement strand
TTTTCCTATTGGGTTCTGATCCACAAGCTCCACTTGGGTTATAGCATCAGTATTTCCGTTAATAGCTTTATGCAATCCAACTTTATCTACTGCCTCTCCCTTTAATTTTTTAAGGGCAGGATAAAGAATATGCTTTATAAGTGTAGTTTTTCCACTACCACTAACTCCACTTAATGCGCAAAGAACATTCAAGGGGAATTCTACATTTATATTTTTTAAATTATGTTGCCTGGCTCCTTCAATAGTAATGGAACTGCTCCATTTTCTTATTTTCTTAGGTGGTTCTATGGAAAGTTCTCCATTTAAATACTTTCCTGTCAGGCTCTCAGGGTTACTGATTATTTCACTATAATTCCCTGAAGCAATCACCTCCCCTCCAAGGTGTGAAGCGAGGGGACCCATATCAATAATGTGGTCTGCCTCGCGCATCATCATTTCATCATGTTCCACCACAACTACGGTATTTCCAAGATTCCTTAGATCTTTTAATACCCTGATCAGATTAAATGTATCTCTTGGATGCAATCCAATAGATGGCTCATCAAGTATGTATAATGAATTGGTAAGATTGCTGCCAAGACTTCTCGTTAATTGTATTCTTTGACTTTCTCCTCCGCTTAATGTATTTGCAAGTCGGTTAAGAGTAAGATATCCTAATCCAACATTCAGCATTGTATTTATTCTAAGATCGATTTCTATCAGAATTCGTTTAGCTACCTGTTTTTCGTATTCAGATAATTGCCCTGACAGGTTGGAAAACCATTCACTAAGATCACGGATTGGCATTTCACTTAATTCACCAATGTGCTTTCCATGAACTTTTACATACAAAGCTTCTTTACGAAGGCGATAACCATCACAATCAGGACAAATAGTTCTACCTCTGTACCTGCTTAAAATAACTCTGTATTGTACTTTATAAAGGTTTTGTTCAACTTCCTTGAAAAAATCATTGATCCCATATACAAATTGATTGCCTTCCCAAAGTATTTTATGTTGTTCGGCAGTAAGATCCGCCACCGGCTTATGTACAGGAAAATCGAATTTTCGGGCTCCCTTTATAAAGCTTTCTTTCCATTTACCCAGCTTCTCACCTTTCCAGGGGGCTACAGCGCCTTCATACACGCTTAAAAGCTTGTTCGGGATAACAAGGTCTTCATCTATTCCAAGAACTAATGAAAATCCCTCGCATGTAGGACAAGCTCCAAACGGATTGTTGAATGAAAAAAGATTGGGACTTGGTTCTTCAAATACAATTCCATCTAATTCAAAGCGATTATTAAAATGCATTAACTTCTTACCATCCACTTCCATATATACATCACCTTCCCCTTCGTAAAATGCAGTACCTGCAGAATCAGAAAGCCTATGTATATCATCTTCATCAAATTCCTTTACAACTATTCTGTCGATCAGAACGAAAAGATTATCCGGATATTTAAATACCGATTTAAAGTCTTTATTATTCTCAGTAAGCAGGTCTTCAATTGAATAAATACTTCCTTCATTAATCGGATTTTCCTTTTGGCTTATTGAAAATGGAGAAACATACAATCTTGAAAATCCCTTTTGCATAAGGATATTCAACTCCTCTTTAGCATTTCTGTTTCTATGTTGTTTAAATGCGGTTAATATATACGCTTTGCTGCTACCAGGTAATTGAGTAATAGCCTCAATTACATCTTTTACATCATCTTTTTTTACTTCCTTACCTGAAACAGGTGAAATAGTTTTACCAATTCTTGCAAATAATAACCTCAGGTAATCGTAGATCTCAGTCATGCTTCCTACAGTACTTCTGGGCGTTCGGGTAATTACCTTTTGCTCTATGGCTATTGCCGGAGAAAGGCCTTTTATATAATCAACATCGGGTTTGTCCATCCGGTTCAAAAACTGGCGTACATAAGCGCTCAGGCTTTCCGCATACCTCCGTTGGCCTTCTGCAAAAAGGGTATCTATGGTCAGTGAAGATTTTCCGGAACCGGATACCCCTGTTACTACAATAAGTTTATTTCTTGGAAACGAAACATCAATGTTCTTTAAATTATGGACCCTTGCTCCTTTAATAAAAATGGGATCAACATAGAGTATGTTAGCATTATTCGATTTTTTCTCTTTGATGAGCTTTTCTTTCATTCACGAATTATTATGTCCGGTATAACCAAAAAATTTAGCAAAGATACGAAGGATAGGACATGATTTAACTTTAATCGAAAACCCATCATCCAGGGTTCCTTAATCCTATTAATATTTAATTATCGACACTTAGTTTAAATAATTATGTTATATGAGTTTGTGTTTTCAGATGCCTTTCTTACCCTTGAGGTTCAGTGAGTAATAAAAAAAATTTCGGGAAACGTTAACAGTTCTTTTACGAAAAAAAGGCTTTAGAATAAAAGAAGTATTGCGGGAATTAAAAAAGTATTCTATTTTTATGTTAACAAAACCTTTAGTTCACTAACCCATAATCCATTCCTGCCTATAGCGTAAACTTCTACTTTGTTAATTCCATTTTTTTAACTGTGTCCATATCCTAGAACCACTTAAACTGTAGGAGTTTATGAATTTATTATCTAAGCTATCCGATCACGAGTTGATTAATATGTTCAACTCAGGTAATGTTAACGCTTTGGAAGTCCTTGTATTGCGTCACAAGGATAAACTTTATACTTCTATATTCTTTCTTGTGAAGGACAAATATCTTGCTGAAGATATTTTCCAGGATGTGTTTATTAAAATAATAGACACAATACGCGGCGGAAGGTATACAGAAGAAGGAAAGTTCCTTCCATGGGCTATGAGAATTGCACATAACCTTTGCGTTGATCATTTCAGAAAAGTGAAACGTACGCCTATCATCAGGAATAGTGATGACCAGGACATTTTTGAGGTGTTGAATTTTACTGAAGATTCAGCTGAAATTAAAATGATCAAGCGCCAGAGTTACAATCGTGTAAGAGATATGCTGGATCTTCTTCCCGAAGATCAACGGGAAGTCATCATTCTTCGCCATTATGCTGATATGAGCTTTAAAGAAATAGCGAATATCACCAATTGCAGTATTAATACAGCTTTAGGAAGAATGAGATATGGATTGATCAACTTACGCAAAATGATGATGCATAAACAAATTGCACTATAAGTTCTTGTCATTTCTTACCTCTCATCACAAGCTTGCCGTGAACGGTTGGTAAGGAATGACATCCCAATTAAAATTTACGATTTCTCACAAAGCAGTTCCAACTAAAAATCCTCGGATAGTTCAATACCCGAGGATTTTTTTATTTATTGATTGCCGTCAGCCGAAACCTAATTGCCGATAGCCCCCATCCATTTCCTTGTCAACTTGTCAACCTTTCAACTGTTAACTATTAACGTCAACCGTCCTCTATCTATTAACTTCCATTATCCGCTCTACTAACGCTTCCGAAACTCCTGTCATGCTGAAACCTCCATCATGAAAAAGATTTTGCATAGTTACAAAGCGACTTAGATCGCTGAATAGTGTTACACAGAAATTAGCACAATCATCTGCCGAGGCATTTCCAAGCGGACTCATTTTCTCTGCATAATCAATAAAGGCATCAAATCCTTTAACACCACTTCCTGCAGTAGTGCGGGTGGGCGATTGAGAAACTGTGTTCACTCTCACTTTTTTACGAATGCCATAATGATATCCAAAGCTTCGTGCTACACTTTCTAATAAGGCTTTTGCATCTGCCATTTCATTATAATCTGGAAATACACGTTGCGCCGCTATATACGTTAATGCAATTACACTGCTCCATTCATTTAATGCATCCATATCCCATGCTGTTCTCAGTACTCTATGAAGACTCATGGCAGATATATCAAGTGTTTTTTGATTCCATTCATAATTCATTTCTGTATAATGCTTCCCTTTTCTAACATTCAGACTCATTCCGATAGAATGAAGAACAAAATCAATTCTTCCATTAAAATGAGCTTGTGATTGTTCAAATAATTTTTTCAGATCATCCATATTCGTCACATCTGCTCCAATCACCGGTGCGCTTATCGCTTCGGAAAGCTTATTTATTTCACCCATCCGCAATGCTACAGGGGCATTTGTTAAAACGATCTGAGCCCCCTGTTCATGGCATTTCACTGCTGTTTTCCATGCAATGGATCTTTCATCTAAGGCTCCGAATATGATTCCTTTCTTACCTTTTAGCAGATTATTAGACATATGGTTTCATTTAACGGCCGTAAAAATAAACGTTTATCTCTTTGAGAAAGGGAACAACTTTAAAATAATAGTTACCAGCAGAAACGTGTAAACAAATACTAAAGCAAAACAGATAAGCATATAAAGAATGAATCTTGGAAAAGATAGGTGAGGCTTTAATACCTTCTGTAACCACTTGTTAATATAAATTGCCGGAACCAATGAACCAACAATCAATAATAATAGCAAAACCTTTTGTATCCTCAATATTTGTTTTTTTAATCAGCTAATATGCTAATTAGCTAACTAGCTAATTAACTCCCTTGCATTTTCCAACGCAGCAGAAGTCGGTTTCTCTCCACTCAGCATTTTAGCAATTATTACAATACGCTCATCCGTTTCTAACAAGCGCATGCCAGTAGTTACA
Source organism: Flavisolibacter sp. (assembly GCA_045805165.1). Taxonomy (GTDB): domain Bacteria; phylum Bacteroidota; class Bacteroidia; order Chitinophagales; family Chitinophagaceae; genus Flavisolibacter. Next base: position 3,844 of record JBJMLT010000432.1, on the reverse strand, counting down.
CTATTGTTTTTAACTTGTTTATATACTAAAAAGTGAGCATCAGCTTTACCCGCAATTTGAGGCTGGTGCGTAATGCATAAAACCTGTCTTGCTTCTGAAAGCTCTTTCATAATTGCTCCAACCTGCCTTGCTGCCTCACCGGAAATGCCTGTATCAATTTCATCGAAAATTAATGTAGGTAAATCCATTGAGTGCGCTACTAAAGACTTTATACAAAGCATTAACCGGCTCAATTCACCTCCGCTGGCTACTTTACGTATGGGTTGAAACTGATTGCTTTTATTCGCGTCAAACAAGAATATCACATCATCATATCCGTATAAGCCTAATGTTGCTTTATTAATTTCAACTTTTAGTCTTGCATTGGGCATGCCTACTTGTATAAGCATTTTATTAACCTGCTTTTCCAAAGGTTCTGTAGCTTCTTTTCTTCGGTTGGATATTTGAAGTGCTAATTCCTCTGCTTGCATCAACAACTTTAAATAATATGCCTCTGCTTCTCTTATAGCATCATCTATATTTAATACTGCTTGCAGTTTTTCATTTAATTGATGGCGTATTTCTAATAGCTCATTGGTACTTTTAACGCCGTGCTTTTTCAGCAACCTGTATCCTGTAGAAAGTCTTTCATTAATTCTCTCAATTGAATCCGCATCAGAACCAATATGATCATTCAGGCGGGAAGATTCGTCTGCGATATCCTGAAGTTCGATATAAGATGATTGCATCCGATCAACCAATTCAGGAATTCTTGGATGCAGGTCAGTATACTGTTGCAACTGGCTGATCATGGACTTTAATTGACGGCTAACCGGATCTTCTCCTTCAGCGAGCGTAAAGCTAATTTTTTCTAAAATCGCTTTAATGCCTTCAGAATTGGTTATCATTTTCAATTCATGCTCCAGATCTTCAAGCTCATTTTCTTTGAATGATGCTTCCTCTAATTCCTTAAATTGAAACTGGTTGTAGTCAAATTCCTTCTCAAATTTTCCTTTTGTTTCTTTTAATAGTTCCCAATGCTTTCTCGATTTTTGAAGATCATTGTATAATACACTATATTTTTTTAATGAAGGAAAATTACTCCCCAGTGCATCCAGTATCTCACGCTGAAAATCAGTTTCACCCAATTCCATCGTATCGAATTGCTGATGAAGATCTACAAGAAGACTGCTCAACTGATTAAGTTGTGAAAGGTTGACCGGAGTATCATTAATGAATGCTCTGGATTTGCCATTAGGGGAAATCTCTCTTCTCACCGTCAGCTCTTCATGCACATCTAGCTCACAGCTTTTTAAAAATTGGGTAACATGCTCGTCAGATTGTTCTCCTTTAAAGCACCCCTCTACCACACATTTTTTTTCCTTATTCAATAAAATGGTGCTTTCTGCTCTTTGGCCAAGAATAAGTCCTAAAGCTCCCATTATAATTGATTTACCAGCTCCGGTTTCTCCGGTTATAATATTAAGTCGTGAAGAAAAATCTACTTCTAAATTGTCAATGATCGCATAATTCTGAATGGATAAACGGCTTAACATAATCAGGAACAAATTAAGTGAATTTATTAATGAGGCAAATAAAAAAGCTACTGTTTCACACAGTAGCTTTTTTATTTAGTGAATCACAATTTATTTCACTTCAATAGAATCCGTAAGGTCAGAATCTACAAGTATTCTTCCGCAATTTTCACATACCATTACTTTTTTTCTTTGTTTGATCTCACTTTGCTTTTGTGGGGGAATATAATAAAAGCATCCACCGCATGCATCTCTTTCTACTGGAACAACTGCTAATCCATTTCTGTAATTCTTTCTTATCTTTTCATAACTGGCTAAAAGACGGGGATCTACGTGAGAACGGGCATCATCTGCCATTTTATGAAAATGTTTTTCTTCTTTTTCAGTGGCAGAGATAATTTTTTCCAATTCTCCCTTCTTTGTATTTAAAACGCTTTCTTTTGTAGCAATTGCCTTTTTAGCTTTATCAAGGGCCTGAACCTTTTCCGCTATTTCTTCATTAGCATCCTTAATATGCTTTTCACATAGCTTTACCTCAAGCTGCTGCATTTCCACTTCTTTATTAATAGCTTCAAACTCCCGGTTATTTTTTACATTCTCACTTTGCTTTTCGTATTTTTTAATAAGGGCCTGAGCTTCCTTTATTCCTTCCTTCTTTTGCTCTATGAATTCTGTTATCCCATTAATTTCTTCTTCTATACGCACCTGGCGTGCATGAAGGCCCTGAATCTCATCCTCAAGGTCAGCCACTTCCATGGGCAACTCCCCTTTCAGGATATGGATCTCATCCAGTTTAGAATCTACTTTTTGAAGGGTTACTAGAGAGGTAAGTTTTTCTTCTACGGAATATTCTTTAACGTTCGCCATTACTATATTCGATTTACTATTTATTTTATTTTAAACCAGTTGTATACTTAAACTGAACTCTTCTATCAGCTATAATACCGTACCGGATTAGTATTTACGCTGGTTTTAAGGACCGCAAAGTTAGGGATTTTTTGCACCAAAAGGTCATAAATCAGGTCTATTGTGTATTGCTCACTTTCATAATGGCCTATATCTGCTATAACTATTTTGCCTTCGGCATCGAAAAATTCATGGTATTTAACATCTGCAGTAATATAAAAATCAGACTGTTGCTGAATTGCCTTTTTTATTAAAAAACTCCCGGAACCTCCACATATAGCTACCTTTTCTACCGGTTTATGTCGAAAATTGGTAAACCGGATGCAATCCAGCTTAAAAGCCTTTTTTATAGTTTGCAAAAATTCTTCTTCTGAAACTGGTTTTTCTAATTCCCCTATTATCCCTGACCCAATGCCATAATGGATATTTTCCATTGTAAAAATGTCATATGCCACTTCTTCATAAGGATGATTATTGATTAATGCATTAACAACCTGCTTTTCAAGATAAAATGGAAACACTATTTCAATTTTTGTCTCCTTTTCCCTGTGCAGCTCACCAATTTCACCAATATAGGGATCAGATCCCTGTTCTGCTTTAAAAGTCCCTGTTCCATCTGTATTAAAACTGCATTCTGAATAATTGCCTATATGCCCGGCGCCTGCTTCAAAAACAGCCATTCGAACTTGTTCCGCTTTGTCTGTAGGTGCGAAAGTTATAAGCCGTCGAAGTATTTTGTTCTTTGGTAGTAGGATCCTGCAGTTTTTTAAATTCAATTGTTCAGCTATTTTACCATTTACACCAAGTAAAATGTTATCCAGATTTGTGTGTGCAGCGAAGATGGCTATATTGCTTTTAATAGCTTCAATAATTACTTTTTCAACATAGGTATTTCCTATTATTCTTTTTATTCCTCTGAAAATTATTGGGTGATGAGCTACAATAAGATTGCATCCCGATTGAACCGCTTCCTTTACAATATCAACAGTTACATCCAGTGTGCAAAGAACACCCGAACAATGTGCATTTTTATCTCCAATAATCAATCCCGTATTATCATATTCTTCCTGCAATTCCGGCGCAGCAAATATTTCAATTACATTAATAATCTCAAAAATCTTCATTTCGGCAAGTTACATTTTCCGGTATTCTTTTTTTTCGAACATCTGTGCCATTAATTTTCGTAACTTTTAGCTTAACTTTCTATTCAATTGTTTGCTATGCTAAAAAGGACCAAGGGTTATTTTTTATTAACCATGCTGGTACTTACTGGGCTTGCAGGACGGTTACATACAGATACCCTATCAGGTAAAGAAAGACGATTCCTCATTTCAGAGCTAAAATTAACCAGTTCCGATTTCTTATTAAGCATTAAATATCTTACACCCCGACAGCTTAATTATATTTCAAAAATGGAATTTCTT
>JBJMLT010000431.1:0-4450 GCA_045805165.1 Flavisolibacter sp. | reverse complement strand
TCACAGAACGGCTTTTCTCTTTAGTTCGAAATGCCCTGCGGAACACTGCGAACAACCTGGGTGCCCTAAGGAACACTTCGAACAACAAGCTACATAAAAATCTAATCAAAAAAAGAAGCTGTAACAGCCTTAATCTGCCAATGAAAAATTTTCTTTTTCCTTTAAATAGATACCTTTAACGTTGCTCTTTACAATAATTATTTTTCAGTTCGGTTTTCAAAATAATTGGAAATAGTTTCAGGTCTATTAAAGGTAAGGAGTTAAATAGTACAGGCGAATAAAAGTTCATCACCTTGATTCCCTGTTATTTATTCATAGCGTAGCGCTTCTATGGGATTTAATTTGCCCGCTTTCAGTGCCGGATATAATCCTGCCAGCAAACCTACTCCGGAACAGATAATGATTCCATACAAAACCCAGGCCCAGGGTACTACAAAGCCTGTGCTTAATAACATTGAAAAAAGGTTGCCCACCATTATTCCCAGAATGATTCCAAATAGCGCCCCAAAAAAACTGATCATGATAGATTCATATAAGAATTGCTGACGTACACTTTTGCTTTTACCGCCAATGGCTTTGATCAATCCTACTTCTTTCGTTCTCTCTGTTACGGATACCAGCATAATATTCATTAATCCTATGGAAGATCCAATAAGAGTAATTAGGCCAATTACAATAACAGCGGCTGTTAAATAGCCTAAGATACTCATAGCCTTCTCAGCAACGCTGTCACTTCTTTCCATAATAAAATTGCTTTCTTCTGTGGGCTCAAGTTTCCTTATTGCCCGGAATACAGCTTCAGCTTCTCCCATGGCGTTTTCCACCTGCTTTACATTTTCTGTTTTAACACCAATGATATAAGTACTTAAGCCAAAATTCTTCCTGATATTCCGGTATCCTATAAGTACAATATTGTCTCTGCTAAATCCAAATGTTGAGCCCCTGCTTCCCAAAACGCCTATTACTATGTATGGAATATCATTAACTCTTATAGTATGGTTCACCGCCATGGACGGCTTCTGCTGGAATAGTTTTTTCGCAACATCGTAGCCCAATAAGCAGGTATTCTGATTATTTAAGATCTCCTGACTGCTAAAGTTCCTTCCGGATTCAATGGTAAAGCCGTTCAGGTCAAGATAATTTTCATCAGCACCCAATACAAAAACATTCGGAGTTGTTTTTTTCGATTGATAGGAAATAATATTTCCATTGCCCGCATTAGCGGTAATGCTCACTACGGATGGATATTGATATAGATGAGCAAACTGCTCAGCCTCTTCCAGCTTTATCGGAATACCTAATTGCGATTGCTTTTGTTTTTTAGCGCCTTTCTTTGTTATTTTAAGATCCTGGTTATCCCCACCAAAATGAATATTCCTTTCTTTAAAACGGATCGTAAATCCATTTGCTCCCATGGTCGAAAAGCTTTCAGTAAATTTCTGATTCATTGCCTTTATAGCTGTAATTATGCCTATGAGAGCCATAATTCCAAAAGCAATAATGGCAACGGTAATGCCAGTACGTAATTTATTGCTGCGCACATTTCTGTAGGCTAATGATATTACATCGGAAAGCTTCATCGTTTACTAAATTAGGAAACTTCGCCCGGGAAAACCTTATTCGTCAATCAAATCGTCAATGAGGTCGTGAATCGTCAATCGTCAATCGTCAATAAAGCCGTCAATCGGAAATCGTCAATCTTGAATCGGGTTATGAATTGTCAATAACTCTTTGCGCCCTTCGCTCCTTACGTGTCTTTGCGTGAAACAAAAAAACACTGTACCTAAAAACTTTTAGCTTTTGACTTTTAACTTTTGACTTATTCCCGACCCAACGATTCCCGATCATTGACGATTGACGATTGACGATTGACGACCTCATTGACGATTTCAAAAATACAACCAGTTCGTAATCAAATTAGGGAACACTCCTAATAGTATGGTAAGAACCGCAATTCCAACCAGGGTAAATTTAAATCCTGAAGAAATGTTTAGCATTCTCGGGTATCCATCCTTGAAATACATCGCCTGTATCAACCTGAAATAATAATATACGCTTACAGCTGCCATTAATACGGCAAATACAGCAAGCCATAAATTTCCTCCGTTTATGGTGGCCCTTAGCATATAGAATTTGGATAGAAATCCTGCTGTAAGTGGAATGCCCGCGAGCGAAAGTAAAAATATAACCAGTGTTGCTGCAAGCAGCGGTTCATGTTTAGCTAAGCCGTTGAACCCTTCAAATGTATTATCCTGCTTTCGGATCAACACAGCAAAAATTCCTATGGTAGCCAACGAATAAGCAGCCGCATAAAGCAATATGCCTTCTTTAGCATCTCCGGTAAGCGAATAAACAGCCAGCATCATAAATCCTGCCTGTGAAATACTCGAATAGGCCAGCATCCGCTTCACGCTTTGCTGAAATACAGCAGTTATATTTCCGATAAATAATGTTGCCGCTGTAATAATGGCAATTATTAACTTCCATTGCGATTGCACATTACCAAAAGAATCTTCAAATAGCCTCATAAATGCTATAAAACCGGCTGCCTTAACTATTGTTGCCATGAAGGAAGTGAACACGGAAGGAGCGCCATCATAAACATCCGGTGTCCAGAAATGGAAAGGAGCAGCAGATACTTTGAATGACATCGAAAATATTAGAAGCATCATTCCTGCTATTAGCAGCACAGGTGCTTTCCCCCCTTCAGTTATACTAAGAACAGTTTGAAAAGTACCGTTTGCACCATATACAAGGGCAATGCCCATTAGCATTAACCCTGTAGAAAAAGCGCCCATTAAAAAGTATTTTAATGAAGCCTCATTACTCTTCAGGTTTCGTTTGTCGCTTCCCGTTAATATATATAATGGTATGGACATGATCTCAATTCCAAGGAATAGCATTAATAATGATTTAAAGGAGGCGGAAATAATAACTCCGCTTAATACAAAGAATATCAGTGAAAAATAATCCGCATAATTTACTCCAACTCTTTCCATGTCCCTCGACGATAAAATAAAGAAGACAAATGTGCAGATGTTGGCTATCAGAGTAAATAATAGAGAAAAGCGATCGAACAATAGCATTCCATTCGTATCAATATTAATTAATCTTATCCCTCTTAGCTCAAGGATATTTATCACAATAACCACTAGCAGTAATAGGTGGGCCAAAATTCGTACAGCCGATTTATTAGTAATAATAAAGCTGCTGAACATCATTATAACCCCGCACAATGCAGAAATAATTAATACACTCATGTTACTTATAGCTGATATGGGATATGTCAATAGCCCTTAATAGGTTATCAACGAATCCATTTGTTTCATTTAATAATGGTTGAGGATATATTCCAATGATAAGTATCAGAACTACAATTATACTTAAGCCGGCTATTTCATTAAGGTATATATCATGGCCATTTTCAGTAATGCTGTTTGTATTTCCGAAAAATACTTTTCTTATCATGTTCAGCATGTACACAGCTGCCAGTATAATACTTAATGCTGCCAGTGAAGTAAATACAATATTGTATTTGGTAACAGTAGAGCCCCATATCCCGTTGAACATTAAAAATTCACCTATAAATGCATTGGTTAATGGAAGCGCAATGTTGGCAAACGCAATGATCACAAGTAAAATTGAAAGAATGGGAGCTTTCTGCGCAATGCCGCCAAGTTCTGATAGCTTACGTGTTTTAAATTGGCGTTCTATTAGTTCCACCACTATCCACAATCCAAGAATATTAATGCCATGATTGAACATTTGTATCATTACTCCCTGCATGCCGCTTTTACTTTCAGCAAATAGCGCGGCGGACATTAAACCCACGTGAGCAATAGAAGAATAAGCGATCAATCGTTTCAGATCGTCCTGCATTATGGCAATTACAGATGCATATATGATACCGGTAACAGAAAGAGAGGTTACCACATCTCCCCATGAATAGGAAGCTACAGGTACTACTGGCAGTAACCATCTGATAACTCCGTACACTCCCATCTTTACCATTATGCCACTAAGCACCATGGTAACGGCAGTGGGAGATTGTTCGTAAGTATCCGGTTGCCATGTATGGAAAGGGAAGATCGGCATTTTGATGGCAAATGCTATAAATAAGAGCCAGAATACCCACGTTTGTGTATTACTTGAAAGTTGTAACGAATAAAAAGATTGAAGTGAAAACGAATGATCAGGTGTTTGAAAATACAGGTAAAGCAATCCAATGAGCATTAATACAGATCCTGTGAACGTATAGATGAAGAATTTGAATGTAACCTGTATTCTTCTTTCTCCTCCCCATCCCGAGCAAAGAAAATAAACAGGTATTAGTGCCAGTTCCCAGAAAAAATAAAATAGCAGCGCATCCATAGAAGTAAATACTCCTATCAACCCTGCCTGGGTAAGAAGCATTAATGCAAAGAAATTATTTGGGTTCCTGTATTTAGTT
>JBJMLT010000430.1:0-4843 GCA_045805165.1 Flavisolibacter sp. | reverse complement strand
TACTCAGGCTATCTGCACCGGCAATACTTGCGAATGTAAATCCAGCCCTGATATTTATCCTTGGAGAAAGTTCATATGACCCTGTTATGCCAAATACACCTTTTGAAGTTTTATAGGCTTTGTCCACCAGATCTCCCTGATAATTTGATAATCCTCCAAAAAGGCCTACCTGAATTTGCGCAAATGATGAAAGAAAAAATAAATCAAGAAGCAGTATGAAACCAAGTTTTCGCATATTGTTGGATAAATAGGTTTTATATGAGTGCTGAAGGCACCAGTCCTGCTTCCTTTAAACAAATTTAAGGCCGTTTTATTGTATAAGCAGGATAAATGCTACTGCAGCCAGTTTCTAAATCCCTTATTTTTAAGGCTGAAAAAATTTATTCATGCGTTATATATTAGCTGGCATTGCAGTTGCGTTTTCTTTCTTTATTCCAGGGACAAGAAAAAGCGGCATTTATTATTTTCCTAAGGCTGATACAACAAAGGATATTCTGAAAGAAGACCTTGATCCTTCAGTTGATCCATCTGAGGACTTTTTCATGTATGCTAATGGCGGCTGGATCAAAAAAAATCCCATTCCGGAAGACCAAAGTGCCTGGGGTATTGGAAATGCAGTAGAGGAAGAATTATACATAAGGTTAAAAACTATCAATGAACAATCGTTACATGCCCAAACGGGAGTTGCTAAAAAAGTGGGTGATTTCTGGCATAGCTCAATGGATACATCTTTGATTGAGAAATTAAAATTGCAGCCCGTACGTGCAGAGCTCTCTGAGATCAATAGCATTAAAAATATCAACGACCTTTTAAATGTCGTATCTGATTTCCATAAAAAAGGAATTAGTGGTCTATATAATTCGGGTGCCAGCCAGGACGCCAAGCAAAGTGATGTAATGGCTTATTATTTAAACCAGGGAGGATTAGGACTGCCAAATAGGGACTATTACTTTAATACAGATTTACGGACACTAAAAATTAAGGATGCCTACAAACAATATGTAACTGATGTTTTTAAATTGCTAGGAAATGACAATTCAGCGGCACTTAAAAAAAGTGAAGCGCATATTAAACTGGAAACCAGTCTAGCCAAAGCATCCCGCAAACTTGAAGACCTTCGTGATCCATATAGTAACTATAATAAATTCGCCATTAATAAATTATCAAGTTTAACTCCTTCCATTTCATGGAAAAATCAACTAATTCGCAATGGCGTAAAAAATATTGATTCAGTTATAGTGGGGCAACCCGAGTTTTACAAGCAACTGGAAATAGAATTAAAAAGAACACCTATTGAAACATGGAAGGATTATTTACGGTTTCATCTTATTCGTTCCGAATCACCTTATTTAAATAATTCTGTTTATCAACGTTATTTCCAATTTTATGGAACAACTCTACGGGGCGCACTGAAGCCAAAAGCACGGTGGAAACGAATGCTTGATCTTGAAGATAATATTATGGGAGAGGCATTAGGTAGAGTATTTGCCAAAGAATATTTTAATGAGAATGCAAAAAAAAGATATGAAAACCTTGTAGAAGAGATCCGTACAGAATTAAAGGAGCATATTCAAAAGCTTGACTGGATGACCGAAAGCACAAAGGAAAAAGCTTTATATAAGCTTTCGGTAATGAAAAAGAAAGTAGGGTATCCAGATAAATGGAAAGATTTTTCCGCAATGGAAATCAGCAGGCAGCCATTAGTAAGGAACGTTATGAATGCAAGCGCATGGTGGCATAATTACAATGTAAATAAATTGGGAAAGCCAGTTAACAGGGATGAATGGACTATGAATCCCCAAACATATAATGCATACTATAATCCATCGAACAATGAAATTGTTTTACCTGCCGGAATTTTTACTGTTCCTGGCTTCCGGGATGAAGAATTGGATGATGCATTGGTATATGGCTATGCCGGAGCAAGCACTATAGGCCATGAAATAACTCATGGTTTTGATGATGAAGGAAGGCAATTTGATGCTTATGGAAATCTTTCTCCGTGGTGGACTGCAAAAGACTCAATAGAATTTACCAAAAGGGCGCAGATGATGATAGATCAATTTAATTCATATGTAGTTGTAGATTCAGCACATATAAATGGAAAGGCTACCCTTGGAGAAAATATTGCCGATCTTGGTGGAATTGTGCTGGGCCTGGACGCGTTCAAAAAGACTGAAGCTTTTAAAAGCGGCAAATTAATTAATGGCATGACGCCATTACAACGATACTTTTTAGGATATGCCCTGGGCTGGCTAGGTCATGAAAGAAAGGAGACGCTGGCCGCGCAGGTAATGACTGATGTTCATTCACCAGCAAAATGGAGGGTAAACGGACCGTTTGTAGATGTGAATGATTTTTATGAAGCATTTCCAATTAGACCGGGAACACCAATGTACAGACCACAAGAAATGAGGGTAAGGATCTGGTAAAAGAACTAAAATTCTTTGGATTTAAAGGATTAGTGGGAGAATAGTTTAAATATTCTTTATTTTTTTTAAGCTCTTCTTTTTATAAGATTATTGGATTCTTTGAGGTGGTCTTCAATATAGTTTTTTAGATTCTTTAGATTAATGTCTTTTGTAAAACGGATCTTATTAATAAAAACAGCCGGAATTTCGGTAACGCCCAGATTTAAACCTTCTTTCAAGTCGTCCTGAACAAACCAACCATAATCACTATTCATAAGGTGTTCCAGAAAGCGCTTATCCTTCACTCCTACTTCCCGGGCGTAAGACTTTAAACTGATCATACCAAGGTTAGACCTGTGATCAAATAAATACTGATGCATTTCCCAGAACTTACCTTCCTGTCCTGCCCCGATTGCAGCTTCTGCAGCCTTATGGGCTTTCTGATGAATCCTTGTAAGGGGAAAATGACGAAAGTTAAAGTTTACTTTTCCTTCGAATTGATCAAGCAATTCGGTAATAACCTTATTTGCTGATGCCGTAGCCTGACTTTCATAATCTCCAAACATAACAATATTAATGGGAGCATTTTCTTCACCCACTATCATACTTTTAGATGGTATTATCGGTACTATTTCCTTTTGAAACTTCATGAATTCTTCATTATTTTAAATTATTCTTCTGCTAATTAATTCAACGAAAATGGTTCAATGGAAGTCCATTGATTTGGTCCTGATGAATCTAACACCATCAACTTTTTCATTCTTTGAATTTTTCTAAATTCAAAGGCCGCCTTCACTTTTTCATGCAATTCATCCGCAGCTTCGCCCATGTGGCTAACGATTAAAACATCTGACTGTAAAATTGGAGTAATTGCCTTTAATTTTTTATTATCAATAGACTCATCCGTATTATCAGTAACTACCATATCGAATGTGTAAACATGCATCAATTCAATTGCTTTTTCATCAGTTGCAACAATATTTAACATAAATTCATTCGAATTTGCCATCCAATTGTTAAGGTTTGTACTTCCCTTTACAGGATCTGATACCACGAGTATATTTCTTTTGTTCATATAATTCTATTTGTTTTAATTATTTTCTTTTTATACTACTTTTAAAAAGAAGATACTATATAGAATCAAAATACATGCAAACAGGAAAAAGGTTAACTATTGGCATATTGAACTTTAGGATATATGCCTTTGTGGCTTAAAAAAGTATAATGCTGCCCTTTAGTCATAGTTTAAACATTGAATCAAAAATATACTTTTTACAAATGATGTCCTTCATTAAATACAACGGCGTACATATATGAATCAATTATAAAGTTCAAATGGTATTTTACAGATCTTGCTTTAAGCTCTATTTTGCCTTTGATCTCTTCTAAATTATTTACAAATTCTTCAGCAATGGCAAGGTTAGCAAATACTACCTCATCTGTAAATCTTTTAAAAAAAGTATCGCTTATAAAACTGCGTTCGTAAACCAATTTTATTTTATTAGTAATATATCCGGTGAAAAGTATTAAATCATCGTAGCCGACGCATTCATAGAATGCGATCTCAGATTTGATCTGGCTTAATTGCTTAGCTGTTTCGTTCATAAATATGGTAATAAGAGATCTTATCCAATGTTACTAGAAACAATCAAAAAGACAACTTGAGATAAACAATTGAATATTTGAGGTAATGTTGGAACTGCGCTAAAGGTACAACTATTCATAAACTCGTATAATTAACGATTGTAAATTTTGAAATTATATCCTGCTAATGGCATCTTCATGCTATTGGTAGCAAATCATGGTTTTGCCACCTTTACTGATTCATTATTTTAGTACCGGCCCTTAATTCAATTGATCCACTGCATATCAATATCTTATATAATTTATATTTATAAAACAATTTTAAAAATGAAGGCAAACTCAATTCTCTTTTTTACATTTTTATTTTTTAGCTTCTTTTCATTTTCCCAAAAGAAGCTATCCAGTGAAACAGTCAATAAGCCATTATTAACCTCCTCGTTATTTAATGGATTAAAATTCAGAAGTATTGGCCCTGCCCTTACTTCAGGAAGAATTGTTGACCTCGCTGTTAATCCTTTCAACACCTCCGAATACTATGTAGCATCTGCCAGTGGCGGCGTTTGGAAAACTACTAATTCGGGTGTAACGTACTCTCCTGTATTTGACGATCAGCCATCTTTTTCCATTGGATGTGTAAGTATTGATCCTTCTAATCCAAATGTAGTTTGGGTTGGCAGCGGCGAAAATAATAACCAAAGAGTTGTAGGTTATGGAGATGGAGTATATAAAAGTGAAGATGGAGGGAAAAGCTGGAAAAATATGGGACTTAAACAATCTGAACATATTGGAAAAATTGCCATTGATCCAAGTAACACAGATATAGTATATGTAGCAGCCTATGGTCCTTT
>JBJMLT010000429.1:0-2694 GCA_045805165.1 Flavisolibacter sp. | reverse complement strand
TTCTTATCCCCTGTCCTAAAAATGCTGTTGTAGGATCTATAGCATCAATCACCGGCGCATTCAAAGTAAAGGATGTTTTACTGGTTATTGTTTGTCCGTCAATAGCTACGTTGATTGCAGCAGTTGCATTCGCAATATCATCCGGTACTATTGCCTTTAGCGTTTTACTATCTTTTGAAATCACCTTAGCAGCCACATCTCCAAAGCTCACCACAGGGGTTTTTTCATAAAACGCCCCAGTAAGGGTAATGGTATCTCCAATATATCCATTAGCTGGTGAAAAGCCTGTAAATTCCGTAACAGCTATCCTGGTAAAACTTTTTTCAGAGGTCAATAACAAGGTGTCTACCTGCAAATTTATCTTTGTGGAAATATCGGCCATTTCAGGTACCAATACTTTAATCACTGTGTACTTTACATTGTTGGTTGTAGAGGTACTTGCACTCATTACATTTGTTGGTGTATTGCCAAAGCTCACCTTTAAACTATTGGAATTACCGGTAAAATTTACGCCTGTAATACTAACAGTATCTCCAATAGCCCCTTTTTCCGGAGAAAAACTTACCAATTGGGGACGATTAGTGTTTGAGCCATTACCGGTATTGCCTGGTGGATTGGGTGAGTTATTCTTTTCTTTTTTACACATTGTAAAAAGGATAAAGGCGCTAAGCATGAGGATAGAAGTTACATTTCTAATTTTCATAGTTAAATTATTTACTGGGTTCTTTGTAGTCATTTTATATTACTTTACTTATACAACCTGGTTTTATTAAAAATTCCTACTCAGATAATCAGTTGGTCATTTGTTTAACTGTCATGGATTGATAATTTCAGTGTATTGACGGTTTAGAATGTCTGCGTTTTATAATAGATCGGTATTTTGATACTTTTGTGCAAAGCAACAAATAAACAGTACGCAGAAACAGATCGCAATCACGGAGAAAGTTGGACTAAACGCGGTATTTTTTCAGGAAAAGGGCAGGGGGGCATCCTGCTTTGCCAACTGTATTTCACTTGTAATCTTCACCTCTTCTCCCAATCCTACTCCCCCTGATTCCAGGATACGGTTAAAACTAATGCCCCAATCACTACGATTAATTTTACCTGTCACAGTGAAACCAGCTTTTGTACCTCGCATGGGGTCCTTTATGATGCCACTAAATTCCATGTGTAAGACAACGGCTTTCGTTATACCTTTTAAGGTTAATTCACCGTATAAGATGAAAATTTCATCGTTCATCTTTTCAATATTCGTTGACCTGAATGTCAAATCGGGATAATTGTCTACTTCAAAAAAATCCTTTGAATGCAGGTGTTTGTCTCTTTGCTCATTATTAGTATTGAGCGAACTGATGTCCGCAGTCAGCAATATAGAAGCATTACTAAAATCCTCTCCCTGAGTTTCTGCCTCTACCTGAAAGCTCCTGATGAAGCCAGAAACATTGCTGATCATCAGGTGCCTGATCTTAAAATTTAATTCGCTATGTGCAGGATCTGATAGCCACTTTACAGTACTCATTGCTGTTCTTTTAATGATTATTAAGAACACAAGGTTCGAAAATGAACCGCAAATGCATGTAGCCAGATCTGACTTTGCTGTAGTCAAATCTGACCTTGTCATAAAACGGGGCGGATCCTTTAAAAAAACGGACTAAATTTGTAACAAGGAAAAATAGTTCAACATGATAGCTCCGAATAAGATCTATGTCAACACCATTGCTGAATTCCACCGGTTAAGCAATCGTCCTGAACCGGAGCATCCGTTATTAAGTATTACAAGATGTGAAGAGACGAACTGGAAGCCAGAAGGCGGTATTGCAAGTTTAATTCGAAACTTTTATACCATTGCATTAAAAAAGAACGTCAACGCAAAATTTTGGTATGGGCAGCAGGAAATTGATTTTAACAAAGGTGTATTACATTTCATGTTGCCTAAGCAGATAATAAGCATCGATGCATCAATAGAAAGATCTAATCATTCCGGATGGATATTGCTTATCCATCCTGATTTTCTATGGAATACACCTCTGGCAAAAAAAATTAAGCAATACGAATATTTCAATTACAATGTTAATGAGGCGCTGCATCTTTCTGCAAAAGAAGAATCCACTATTATAAATATTTTCGAAGATATATCGCAGGAATATCATAATGGGATCGATGCATACAGCCAGGATATTGTACTGGCCCAGATCGAATTGATATTAGCTTATTCGGAGCGATTTTATCAAAGGCAATTTATTACCAGGAAGAAGTATAATTATGGAATTTTAGAACAGTTGGAGATTTTGATCAGTGACTATTTTAAAAATAACGACCTGGCAATAAGAGGGATGCCTACAGTTCAGTATATAGCCGACGCATTGCATATTTCATCCAATTACTTAAGTCGCTTACTTAGAACCATCACAGGACAAACTACGCAACAGTTTCTGCAAGACAGGTTACTGGACTTCGCAAAGGAAAAGCTATCTACTACCGATCTATCCGTATCAGAAATTGCTTATGAATTAGGATTCAAACATCCGCAGTCTTTTAATAAGCTGTTCAGGATTAAAACCGCCCAAACACCTTTGGAATTTCGACACTCATTTAATAGATGAAATCGACGTTTATTAAACATCTATTCCAATGTACATGTCAATGTACCATACCCTAACTGATCATATCCCCCGGAACTCGCGCCATAATTGC
>JBJMLT010000428.1:0-6374 GCA_045805165.1 Flavisolibacter sp. | reverse complement strand
ACTAGGTTATGATTTCAGTGGAGTGGATGCTCCAAAAAGTAAGGACGGATTTTATGGTTTACGATATGGAGATTTTGTAGTGCCACTGGTAAAGGCTGTTCAGGAACTAAGTAAGAAAAATGAAGAACTGGAAGAAACTAATAAAGAAATTAAAAATGAAAACCTGGAATTGAAACAAAGATTAGATAAACTTGAAGCAGTTGTTTTAGGCAAAAAAGATATTAATTCATTCACTTCTTATATGGGCCTGGAACAAAATATACCTAATCCTGCAAAAAATACTACCAGTATTCGATATAGTATTCCTATAAATAATGGCTCCGCACAATTACAGATCATAGATAACTTGGGCAGGACAGTTAAAACCATACAGCTGAATTCTTCAGGAAGAATAAACCTGGACCTTTCTTCACTTAGCAGTGGCACCTATACTTATTCACTGATTGTAGATGGTAAAGTAGTAGAAACAAAAAAATTAGTAAAAGCAAGCGAAAAATTAAGATAGTAAGCCATTGATAAATTATTTATTAACTTATTTATACAAATTCCTACTCTTTAAAGATCAAATTCACTGCCCTGATTTATTACTATTAACGACCTCTGTACAACGTAATGAAATAAGTACCTTATTAATACTTCATAGCCGGGCCTCGTGAAAAGGTAAATGGATTTCTTCAATTTACTTTAACCAAAACCATCTAATAAGAAAAAAGCTATATGTTTTACATAATCAACTTTGTTGATTTCATTGGCAGCATTTGCTCAGTCCTGGAATATTACAGGCAATAGCAATGCTACTCCTACTTCCATTTTAGGAAACACGAATGCAGTTCCCCTTCGATTATTTACTAAAAATGTAGCAAGAATTGTTATTGATACCTTTGGATTTGTGGGAATCAACTCCGCCCATCCGGTTTCAACATTAGATGTTCGGGGAACTCAATTTCTGAGTGGCCAGTTGAAGTTTGGTACAGGTGCACATAACATCCAGTTTGCCAATCCTACAGCCACAGCCAATAAGCCCATGATGCTAATGTTCACAGCCGGTCCAATCAACCCGCCACGTATGGTAATCTCTCATTCAACTACTTTATCCAATGTAGGATTGCAGTTTGATGATGCAACTAAAAACTTTAATTTTTTAGGATCAGGATTTAATGTACTTACTGTTGGTGTAGGATCTCTAAATGTAGGTATTCATACTAATGCTCCTGGTTTCCCATTAAATTTTGATGATTTATTGGGAGATAAGATTTCTCTTTGGGGTAATGCAGGGAACCACTATGGATTTGGTATACAAAGTCAAACTTTACAAATACATACTGATATTTCCAGTTCTGATGTAGCATTCGGATATGGATCCAGTGCTGCCTTTACAGAAACAGCGCGTATTAGGGGAAATGGCGATATAGATGCTTCAAATAGTGTAAGTGGCTTCACAGGGCCAAAACCTTTTGCATCTGGAATATTTGCTAATAATAATAATACCAGATATAATATAATTGCAACAAATATACAAACTGGTTTTTGGTGGGGCATTTTTCATTCCCCTACGGGAGAATTGTCATTGGGTTTGAATGGCGGTTTCAGGGGTTCTTTTGATCCAACAACTGGCGCTTACACGTCAATTTCAGATGCCAGATTAAAAACCAATATTAAGCCAATGGAATCCGTACTTGATAAGATCAATCAATTAAAACCCTCCTCTTATCAATTCAAAGATGCAAAAAACAAGCAACTTTATGATGGCTTTATAGCTCAGGATGTAGAAAAAATCTTTCCCAATCTTGTTTACCATATTGAAGATATGGGGAAAAAAGAAGTGTACACAATGAACTATTCCGGTTTTGGAGTGATTGCCATAAAAGCCATTCAGGAATTACAGGAAGAGATAAAAACCCAAAAACAGGAAACTCAGGATCAGATGCTTGCATTAACAGACAAGATCAAACACCTCGAAAGTATTATAGAAAAACTGGCACCAGGTCAGTTTCAAAGTGTAACCACTGCATCAATGGAACAGAATTCACCTAATCCTGCAAGGACAGCGACCAGTATCGGATATAGTATTCCTACAAATAATGGATCAGCACAATTGCAATTAATAGATAACCTGGGAAGGACAGTTAAAACCATCCAGCTGAATTCTTCAGGAAGGATTAACCTTGACCTTTCTTCACTTAGCAGTGGCACTTATACCTATTCACTGGTTGTAGATGGTAAAGTAGTAGAAACAAAAAAATTAGTAAAAGCAACTGATAATTAAAAGTGGTAAACCGTCTATTTTGACCAAAAAAGACCTATCCTATTTATTCGATAGGTCTTTTTTTAATTAAAGTAAATTAATTTCATCATGATGCATGCAGGTTATTGGTTTTCTGTATC
The DNA here is from genome assembly GCA_045805165.1 of Flavisolibacter sp. Classification (GTDB taxonomy): domain Bacteria; phylum Bacteroidota; class Bacteroidia; order Chitinophagales; family Chitinophagaceae; genus Flavisolibacter. Next base: position 3,989 of record JBJMLT010000428.1, on the reverse strand, counting down.
TTCTATCAACTCCCTTAGAATTTCATCCGTCGGGCGACCACTATATTTATTAATAGATTGCCCTAACCAAATGCTCACAAAATCAAGGTTTCCCATTGCTTTCGCTGCCCTGCGTAGTTCACTGGTGAGTTTATTTTGATAGGGATAAGGTATTATGTATTCCGTATTTTCTACTGCTTCTATAAAAGCATTTCTAATCCCTCTTGCATAACGACCGGAGAAGCTTTTTGTCAATACTATTTCACTTTCGTCTACGTTACGCAATTTTTGTTTCTCGAATTCTTTTAAGGCACTTTCCATGGATCCTAGTAAAAGGCTACCAATTTGAAAACCTTTAGCCCCCAATGTCTTCGCTGCCGATACAGTTTTACCATTGCATAAGCCTCCCGCATAAATTAACGGCACTTTTACTGCCTCAAATACCTTAGCAAATAAAGAGAGACCACCAATCTGTGGAATATAGTTTCCTGCAAATGTACCCCGATGCCCACCTGCCTCGATGCCCTGAACACAAATGATGTCAATACCTGACTTCTCTAATAGTATTGCCTCGGCTACAGATGTACAGGTACCAATGGTAACAATATTGTTGTTTTTGAGTTTTTGAATGGTCAATTGGTCAAGGTTACCAAATGTAAAACTCAATACTTTGCAACCTTCTTCGATAATTGCATCCACTGGTTCGTGATAGCTGTTCAATTTTATTTCATCAACATCCGGAAGCCTGATGGACAAATTATGCTGAAGCGCTAACTGTTCAATGAACGCTTTCGTTTTTGCGTACTGTTTTTTTAAAGTATCAGTAAGCGGTGGAATTTCATTCACAAAAATGTTGACGGCAAAAGAATGGTTGGATAATTGCTTTGTTTTATTAATTAGTTCAGCACATCTTTCAGCAGGCAAGTCCCCAAGAGGTAACGATCCTAAGCAACCTGCCTTCGTTGCGGCAGTAACCATTTCAGGAGTAGAAACGCCAAACATTGGCGCCTGTATAATTGGATAATCAAGATTCAATAGTTGCGTTATGTTGTTTTTCCAATTCATAATTGCTTCTTCAATTGATCATTATAACCAATGAATGGTGAGATTAGCTTTCACAAATGTCCAAAAAATAGCACGATATAGACACGATCGGAACATACTGACATTATTGAAAGGAATGGCATCGGTGGGCTATTTATATGTTTTTATCGAGCTTATGTGGGTATTAGCTTACCTGTTAAACTTCAATTTGTTTATTACCAACATTGTTACCTTTGTAGCGGTGGGTATTAGCATTACAGGAGTATCATAGCCTTTCGAAAAAGCAGAAAATTAGATGTGCTTGTTGGGAGCTGTATTCAATTTACCCATGAGTAATATACAATTAAAGATGCCTTTATGATTGTGATGAGTGGAACCATGATATTAACTTTTAAAGCAGTGTTGTAAATAATATATCATTGAAAAAATTTGCAGCAACAATATTAGCCATTCTTTACTTAGTTACCTCAACTGGTGCAACCATACATATGCACTATTGCATGGGAAAACTAAAATCTTCCGGTTTATGGCGCAGTGGTAAACATGATGCTTGTTCAACCTGCGGCATGCCAAAGAAAAAGGGCTGTTGTGAGGACAAACATAAAATCTTAAAGCTCGAAAGGCAGTACAATATTCAACCTTCTGCCACATACCTAACAAAACCCATTTTAGAACCTCCATTTGATTGTTATTTATCATATCGGTCAATCTTCGCAAGTTCATCAATAGTGCACCGTCCTCTTACTAATTCACCGCCTGGGTTAGGACGAGTTGCTTTATATATAGCCAACTGCGTTTATCGTATTTGATTTAATTCATTCTCTTAGATCTATCAATACTAAAGCTATCCATGTTTGTATAGCCTGTAAAATTTATATTCTAATTATTCAATTACGTTAAACTTATGATATGAAATCAATTTCCTTTTTATTATTGCTTTCATCAGTATTCGTTTCTTCAATCTTATTTGCTCAATCAACAAAAACAGAAAAATTAAAAGTTTATGGCAATTGTGCTATTTGCAAAAAGAATATTGAAACTGCTTCAAACAGTGCAGGCGCAACTTCAGCCAATTGGAACAAAAAAACAAAGTGGTTAACCGTTACATATGATCCGGCTAAAGTTTCTAACGAGCAAATTCAAAAGAAGATTGCTGCGGTAGGGTACGATACAGAAAACTTTAGAGGTGATGATAAAGCATACAATGAATTAGATGCTTGTTGCCAATATGATAGAAAGCCAGTTACACCACAAAAGAAGCAATAACAACATGGAAGGCAATGCTGACGGTATTGCCTTTAGTTTTGATTGGAATTAAAACTGTTGAAAATGAAAAAAAGAATAAAAATATTATTGGTCATTATCAGCATTTGCTTTCTATCATCAGCAATTGCTCAGCAGAAAAAAGTTATTTACACCTGCCCAATGCATCCCGAAATACAAATGAAGAAGCCTGGCAGTTGCCCAAAATGCGGTATGACACTGGTTAAAAAAACCTTTTTCGTTAAACAACAAAGTCCAAAGGCTCAAAAGCAACAAAACCAACAACCTTCACCACAGGATAAGAACCAACCAATGAACATGCCTGTAAAAGACAGTTCTAAGGCGATGAACGGTGACCACATCCAAATGGACATGACTTCCGATACAACGAAGCCAAAAATGCAAATGGCTGACACTACAGGCATGAAAAATATGAACATGGAAAGCATGGACATGGATCACAGCATGCCTATGAGCCATGCGTATTCTCTTAATCTTCCAATGGGAAGAAATGGTTCAGGTACAGGCTGGCTTCCGGATGCTTCGCCGATGTATGGTTATATGTTTCATACTCGACATTGGATGTATATGCTGCACTACAATTTGTTTTTGCGTTACAACAAGCAGGATTTTACCAATAAAGGAACAAGAGGAGGCAACAAAATAGATGCACCCGATTGGCTCATGTTCATGGGCCAAAGACAAGTTGGAAAGAATGGTTTGTTTCACTTCAGCATTATGTCTTCATTAGATGCACCTTTAGGTGGTAGCAATGGCTACCCTCTATTATTTCAAAGTGGAGAAGCCTATAAAGGAAAATCAATTGTTGACAGGCAACATCCACATGACCTGTTTTCAGAATTATCCGTAAGTTATTCACAAGCCTTATCTGAAAAAACAGACGTTTTTATTTATTTCGGCTATCCGGGAGAACCAGCTTTGGGTCCGGTAGCTTTTATGCACCGACCGTCTGCATTAGATAATCCAGATGCACCCATCACTCACCATTGGGTAGATGCTACACACATTACGTTTGGCGTTGCTACAGTTGGTATTCGCTATGGAGAATTTAAAATTGAAGGTTCATCATTTACAGGCAGAGAACCGGATGAAAATAGGTATGATTTTGACAAACCCCGTTTTGATAGCTGGAGTGGAAGACTTTCTTATAACCCCACAGAGAATTTGACATTAGAAGTATCACATGGGTTTATTAAAAGCCCGGAATTGTTACATCTGGATGAAGATGTAAAGAGAACCACGGCATCTGCCATCTATAGTAAGGAATTGGCAAATAACAGTACGATCAATTTTACCGTCTTATGGGGGATGAATAAAATCAAGGACCACGATGGGGAGAATGCAATATTAGTTGAAGGTTCCTGGAGAAAAAACAAATTAGCTCTACATAGTAGGTATGAATGGGTGCAAAAAGGCATTGAAGAACTTTCTTTAGATGAAAATGTGTATGGTCATGATGCTGTCTTTCCGGTAAATGCTGTAACTGTTGGATTTAATTATGACTTGTTGAAAATCGGACAGACACGGTTGGCAGTCGGCGGACAATTCACATTCTACCATGCTGACCAAAGATTAAATAGTCTCTACGGGAAAAATCCAATGGCTTATGAAATTTATTTGAGGTTATAACCTGAAAGAATGAAGTAAGTCGTAGGACCTTAATCATGAATTATTGATGATTT
>JBJMLT010000427.1:0-11625 GCA_045805165.1 Flavisolibacter sp. | reverse complement strand
TAGGCAGTGTAAGTTTTAATCTTGCAAAGAAATAAGCTCCGTTAAATCCCATTTGCTCTACTCTTCTGCTATAAATGAATCTTCCGGAACTCTGATTTCCATTATGTGTCTGAATATCCGGATAGACATCAAAAAGATTATTCGCACCTATTGAAGCAGTCAGATGCCGCCAAACATCATAAGAGATCGTCAGGTCTGTAACTGTTTTAGCAGTGAAGGTTTGATCAGTGGTCTCTTTTGCATTATTATCAAATGCATTAGCTGCAAAAGTAGCAGGATCGGCAGGGTTGATACTGGGATCAAGATATTGAACAGGACCAAAACGCACAAAACGTAACATAACACCCAGCTTGCTATATTTATAATCTATGATAAGACTAATCTTGTCTTTCGGCGCAGCAACCTCCATCCTGCTTTGATCTTCGCGATTAAAATAATTACCAAATTGTCCGCTATTGATTAAAATATCGGATGCATGTAAAACAGGCTTTCCATTCGCATCTTTTTTTACCTCATTGTCTATAAATGTTCCGGCAAGAGTAAGTCTTACTGAATGTTTCTGGAGGAATTTCCTGCTATAGCTTATTACCGCTTCCAATCCTCTTGCTCTTGTATCTACAGCATTACTGAAAAAGTTAACTGAAGATGCTCCAATTGAATCCAGTAAAGCATTGAATTGAGCGTTGCCACCTCGTACAAAATTATTTGTAAGTATGATCCTGTTTTTAATATCGATCTGGTAAGCATCCACAGTAACTTCTAATCCTCGTAATGGTTTTGCAGTAAAGCCAACAGAATAATTCATACTTGTTTCCTGCTTTAATTTAGGAATGCCAAGTATCTGCGCTGCTTTGCTGTCATTCGTAAAAGTGGCAGCCTGAGTAGGAACCAGACTTCCACCCTGATTAATAAACAGCGTATTTGTTTTTGTATAAAAACGTTGTTGCATAGATGGAGCGCGGAACCCTGAACTGACTGAACCCCTTAAAGTGAACGCATCTCCAAATTTATATCGGCTACTGACCTTAAAGTTCAGTGTTGATCCAAAATCACTGTAGTTTTCAAATCTTAATGCGCCTGTTAAAAGGAACTTATTACTGAAATCCTGTTCAAGGTCTATATAGGCTGCTTTAGCATTACGTTTTTGATCGCCGCCAAGTGTATTTACAAATCCCGGGAATACCTGTGCGCCGGGAGCCGTTTTTGGAGAAGCAGATGTATCATAATTTTTATAAGAAGCCACTTCGCCGCTTCTTATTCCGAAAGCATCGATCCGGTATTCGAGTCCGGCAGCAAAATTGAAACCGCTCAGTACATCAAACTTCCTGGTTATATCAGCATTTACTGTATTCTGATAGAATTTTAATCCACCGGCATCAAAACTTGTTTGAGGATTAGGTGTAACTGCAAATTCTGTATAGTTCACAGAATTGTTGACTCCGAAATCGAATTTGTTGATCCCGTAGGTATTACTGATATCAAAATTCCATTCATTAAATTTAGTACGGAAACCTACAGAAGTGGAGAAGTCCATAATATCAGAAACTATTTTCGGAAGAAATCCATTGGGATACATGGCCAGAGCGCTTCCTGCATATTTCTCTGCATTACCCGGACTGGCATATCCATTGGGGTACCTGTAAACACCTGCGGAAATGCCATGTTTTTTACTATATCCTCCAAAAACGTAGATCTCGCCTTTACCTGTAAGACCTACAGGCAAACCAAAATTGTAGAATACAGCAGTACTCCGCATTTCTGAGCTACCAATGAACATATCAAAAAAATCCCGTGTTTGTCCTCTGGCTGACATAATAGAATCATCCCTATTATTTCCACTTACATTCGGATACACGCGACCTGTATAGGTTCCGGCCCTATTCGTTCTATTTCGATGATCATATTCACCGGTCAGATTAAGATAACCTTTACCAATGGATAACCCATAACCAAGAGATCCCTGTATAGTTCCACCGTCCGTAACATGAACATTAGGATCATCAGATTTACCTGCCAGCTTATACAATGCATAATTTTTGGGGTATTTGGTAACATTTTCACCGTAGCTGACATTGGCTTCCAAAATACCAACACTCTTTTTAAGAACTATATTGATAACACCTGCAATGGCATCAGAACCGTATTGGGCTGAAGCACCATCTCTTAATATTTCAATTCTTTCAACGGCAGTTGCTGGAATAGCACTTAGATCTGTGCTTACCTGTCCACGGTTAACGGTACCATTAACATTGACCAATGCAGACTGGTGCCTTCGTTTTCCATTTATAAGAACTAACACCTGGTCTGTTCCCAGCGCCCTTAACTGAGCAGGATCCAAATGATCTGTACCATCTGCGATAGTTTGCCTTGACGATTGAAAGGATGGCGCCAGATAAGTTAGTATCTGATTCAAATCCACCTGACCAACTTCATTTATTACCTGCGCTAATGGTATAATATCAACAGGAACGGGCGTTTCAGTTCTGGTCCTGGAAGCGCTACGGGAACCAATAACTGTAACAATTCCCAGATCGCCTGCATTTGGCAATATAAAATCCTGTGATGCACCTTTATCGGTAACGTTAACTTCCTGCCGCTGACTAGAAAAGCCGACATAAGAGGCAATCAAAGTGTATTTGCCGGGATTTAATGTAATAGAATAGTTTCCACTATTGTCTGTGGTGGTACCTTTATTTGTTCCCTGTACGGTAACTGAAGCACCAGTCAGATTCTGCCCGTTGGCATCTTTCACTGTACCCCTTACAATAACTGTTTGTGAGAATGCCATTATGCCTCCAAAAAGGAATGGCAATAAAATAAATGTCTTTAAGATTGGTAGATTTTTCATCATAGCCAGTTTTGTTTAAATAAAATTATTGGGAGGTTTCCTATTGGGCAGGTCTCTATTGAAGCAGCAGTCGGGGGATGTAATAGTACGAAATTTTTTGATATCTCAAATGTGGAGACAGTCCAATGAGTTTTGCCTGATCAGTTGACAAACTCAAAAGAAAAGGGGCAATCTGATGACTTTGAGTTGGCTTATAGTTGGCTTTGATATGGCTTTGATATGGCTTTGATATGGCTTTGAAGAGTAAACGAAGAAAAATACCAGAGTAAACTCTTAAACTAAAAGAAGCAAATTGCAAATAAATTTGCGAATTGCAATCGTCATCCTAAAAATAGTATGGTTTTTAATTTAAAATCCTTCAGCGCCATCATCACCCCTAACATCAGCAACCGCTTCGAAACTGCCGTTAGATAAAACTCTTATTACCTCAGTGCGGCCGATTCCAGATCGAACTACGATCTTATATCCCATTTTTTCCAATGCTGTCCTTACATTTTCAGGAAATCCTTTTTCCACCATTATCTCGTCGGGTAACCACTGGTGATGAAATCTTGGCTTATATACAGCATTTTCTGTACTTAAATTAAAATCTATTATATTAACAATAGTCTGAAATACCGTAGTAGGAATGGTAGTTCCACCTGGTGTACCAACTACTAAAAATGGCCTATTGTTTTTTAATACAATAGTGGGTGTCATTGAACTTAGCATTCTTTTGCCAGGTGCTATAGCATTAGCTTCTCCCCCTACAGCTCCATATAAATTCGGAACTCCGGGCTTAGCACTAAAATCATCCATTTCATCATTCATAAAAAATCCGGCACCGCCTACTACTGTCTTACTGCCAAAGGAATTATTTAATGTAGTAGTTACAGATACCGCATTACCCAGAGCATCAATCACACTTAAATGAGTAGTCTGCTCACTTTCTTTTGCAGGCAATAGACCGGGTTTTATAATTTTACTATTTCCTGCAACGCCCGGCTGATAATCTTTCATTCTAGCTTTAAGATATTCATCATTCACAAGGGCGGACTGAGGTACTTTGTAGAAGTCGGCATCACCCATATATTCCGCTCTGTCAGCAAATGCGCGACGTTCAGCTTCTGTCATTAGCTGGACCGATTGTGTAGTTTCAAATCCATAAGAGGCCAGAGGCCTGTCTTCCACCATCTTCATCATTTGATGCAATAATAGTCCGCCGCTGCTTGGCATGGGCATACCTACGATAGTATAGCCTTTATAATTAAATTCATGAGGTTTACGCCAGATGGCTTTATAATCCTTAAGGTCATTTAACGTTAAAATACCATTTCCTCTTTTGCATTCCTGAACGATCAACCGGGCTGTTTCTCCTTCATAAAAACCTTTGCTACCATTATCCCTAATTCTTTTTAATGTATTAGCCAGGTCTTTTTGTATTAATGTGTCACCCTGTTTCCATGGAACAGATCTTAAAAAAGCAGAAGGAATTGTATTATATTTTTTCAAGTCATTCTGAATGCCGTTAAGAGAAGCGGCTTCAGATGCTGTAAGAAGGAATCCCTTTTCTGCCAGGTCAATTGCAGGCTGAATTAGTTTTTTAAAAGGAAGCCTTGCATATTTCATGCTTTCAAACAAGCCAGCAATTGTACCCGGAACACCGCTGGAAAGATGACCGTTAATACTTTTACCCTCAACTACATTCCCGTGGATATCCAGATACATATCCCTGCTGGCGGCAGAAGGAGCAGTTTCCCTGTAATCAAGCGCTAAAGATTTGCCATTAGATAATTTTGCCACCATAAATCCACCACCACCAATATTTCCAGCACCGGGATAAACAACAGCCAGTGCCAATTGTGTGGCAATGGCCGCATCAACTGCATTACCTCCTTCTTTTAATATTTTCACTCCTACTTTACTAGCAAGGGGATGAGCAGACACGACAGCCCCTTTTTTGCATATGACCTTTTTGTGCGAGGAAAAATGATAAGGGTCAATACTGCTGTTCGATGTGCGATTTTTATTTTGAGCAGATGCATTAGCAGCTAAGAAAATAAGTACAGATAATCCTATATATTTCATCATATAAATTAGAATAAGAAAAGATCCAGAGGCCCGCAATTTAATTACATTGCTCTATTTTTACCGCTATGCAAAGAATTTGCTTTGTTTTATTTTTTCAAATCATTATCATCATTTCAGCTCATGCACAGGTCAGGTTTGTTTTTTTTGCAGGACCCCAGCTTACTACCGCAAAATATACTGTAGGAGGAATTAAACAACCCACTGAAGTAAAACCATCTTTTATGATGGGTGCTGGAGCAAAAGTCTATTTTGACAATAATGTATATTTCTTCCCTTCTATTTATTATTGCATGAAAGGATATAAAGTAACGCTGAATAATCCTGCCTATCCTCCCACTCAATTAGCATCAAATAACAATACAACGATACATACGATTGAAATTGCGCCTTTATTTCAAATTGACATTTCTAAAAAAACATCTTATTGGTATATACGCATAGGACCTTCGGTTGATTATGCATTTTACGGCACTGAAAAATTTGATACTTTACCTGATGGAGGAACTGTTAAAAGAAAAATATTGTTTGACTTTACAGCCTATGGCCATTTCACCGCATCTGCCAATATTCAGGTTGGATATCAATTACCGGACGGGCTAAGCTTTTTCGCTCATTATCTGTATGGATTAGGCAGTTTTAATAATGCCGATAATGGCCCAAAAATATTACACCGGGTGATTGGTGTTTCCGCTGCGTGGATGTTTCCGGAATTACATCCGAAACCAAAGACAAGAATGCCGAGGTGGCAGTATATGAAGTGATTAGCTAATTAGCTGGTTAGCTGGTTAGCTAATTATTCCAAGGTCGATGCGGTTGACTGGTTATTGGATTTCTTCTTAATGAATTGATTAATACTGATAAAGAATGATTAGCTGATTAGCTGGTTAGCTAATTATTCCAAGGTTGATGGGGTTGACTGCACTTACATTTTTTAAATTATTTAAATAAATATTAGAAAATAGAACTCCAGATTGAATTAAGAATCTATTGGCTAATCATCTAACCTGGTAATTAGCTAATTATTCGCTGATTGGGTATTTTTACAGTCAATAACCTTTAAAAACGGAAGCCCTGAGGAAAGTCTTTAAAATAACTTTAAGAGTATTTCTTGCTCTATTGCTGATCCTCATTCTGTTATGGGGTTTTTTGCAAACCGAGTGGGGGCAAAATTGGCTGGCTTCCCAGGTTACCAAGCGGCTCTCCCGCGACCTTCAAAGTCGCATTTCAATACAAAAAGTAAAGGTTGGTCTTTTCAGCTTCAACAAAATGGATCTTGAAGGGGTTATGGTTGAAGACCAAAAAAGGGATACATTACTTTATGCGGGTAAATTCCAGGTACGCATTACAGACTGGTTTTTCTTTCGAGATAAAGCTGTTTTGAAATACATCGGATTAGAAAATGCAGTGATCCATATAAACCGTACTGATTCGGTATGGAATTACCAGTTCCTTGCGAGTTACTTTTCGTCTACAGACACTTCTCAAAAAAAAGAATCCGGGATTCAGTTTGATCTAAAAAAGATAGTGTTTAAGAATGTTTCATTTATAAAAAAAGATGCCTGGGAAGGAAATTCTATTGAAGCAAGAGTGGGATCGCTGAACCTGAATGCAGATGAAATAAGCATAGCCAAAAAGAATATCGCCATTTCAAGCTTATCGCTTACCGATCCTTATTTTTCCATACTTGATTATCCCGGTAATAATAAAAATAGTGCAGCGGCTATAAATGATACTGTTCAAAAAAATAAAGAACCTGACTGGAATTTTAAATTTCAGACAGTTACTATTAATAATGGAAGATTTCGGTTAGATAAAGATAGCCTCAGAGCTACTGTTCCTTATTTCGATGGGAGCCATATTGATTTTAGCATGATCAATGGCAGTTTTAAAGAAGTTGGCTGGTCTAACGATACCCTACATGGAAATATAAACCTTTCAACACGTGAACGAAGCGGACTTGTTGTTCGCAGTCTGAAGGCAAAAACAACTATACAACCTAAGGCAATGATATTTGACCAATTACACCTGGAAACGAATAAAAGTGTAATTGGAAATTATTATTCGATGAAGTATGCAGACATAAGCAGCATGGACAATTTTATTCATGCAGTAACAATGGAAGCAAATTTCACTAAAGCCTCCATATCCAGCGATGATATTGCCTTCTTTGCTCCTGAAGTAAAAAGCTGGAAAAAGGAAATTAAAATTGATGGAAGAGTTAAAGGAACTGTAGACGCATTATCAGCACCCAACCTTACCGTTTGGGCCGGCAGCAACACTTTTATTCGCGGATCTTTAAGTCTTGTAGGGCTTCCAAAAATAAATGAAACCCTAATCAATATTGAAGCAAAAGAACTGAATACTACCTATAGCGATGCCGTACAATTTATTCCTTCTATAAGGAACATAAACAAACCAGATCTGAGCAAACTGAGATATATAAAATTCACAGGAACCTATACAGGATTCATTAATGACTTTGTGACATTTGGAACTTTACAAACCAATTTGGGAACTCTTGTTACAGATCTTAATATGAAATTTCCCTCGAATGACATTCCGGTATATAGCGGTACAATATCCACTGCCGGTTTTCAATTGGGAAAGTTCATAGATGCTCCGGATCTAGGCCTGGTTGATTTTCATGGAAAGATCAATGGAAGAGGATTTAAATGGTCGACATTAAATATGAATATCGATGGAATTATCCATCACATACAATATGGAAATTACACCTATCAGAATATTACTGCCAAAGGAAAATTAAGCAACCAGCAATTCAATGGTGACTTTTTAATAAAAGATCCGAATGCTGATCTTCATATGACAGGATTGATCGACCTAAAAGAATCGATACCTCTATTTGACGTAGTAGCCGATATTACCCATGCTGATCTTAAAGCCCTTCAACTGACCAGTGAGAACATTGAATTAAGCGGGAAGTTTAATTTAAATATGAAAGCAAGCTCTCTGTCAAATATGGTTGGCACTGCCCGTATAAGTAATGCCACATTACTTAATAACGGTAAACAATTATCTTTTGATTCACTTTCTGTTTCTTCGTTCTACACTAATGGCGTAAAAACCTTAAAAGCCAATTCCAATGAATTTTCGGGAACGATAACAGGTGATTTCGATCTGCAATCCCTACCAGACGCGTTCACTGTTTTCCTTAGCCGATATTATCCGGCCTATATAAAGCCACCACATAATGTGCACCCTCAGAATTTTAGCTTTGATATTACCACAGGAAATATAGAAGATTATATTAAGCTAATTGATAGAAGACTTTCAGGATTCAGCAATAGCCATATTGCCGGCTCATTGAACATGTCTGCCAATAACATGACCATAAATGCAGATGTACCGCAATTCTCATATAAGCAGTATACTTTTTCAGATGTAAAGATCAAAGGAAGCGGAGACCTGAATAAACTGGTCCTGAATGGAGAGGCGACAAATGCACAGGTTGGTGATAGCCTGTTATTTCCTCAAACCAACTTCACTATCCAGGCAAGAAATGATACTTCAAATGTTACTATCAATACAACAGCAAACCAAGCCATAAACCAGGCAAATGTTTCTGCGCAGGTAAGAACATTCAGTGATGGAATTTCCCTTCAATTTAAACCATCCTCATTTGTTTTAAATGGTAAAACATGGTCGATTGAGCAAGGAGGAGAATTAAATTTCAGAAGGAATCATATATTAAATGGCCAGGTAGTATTAAAAGAATCGAACCAGGAAATAAAAATGTGGACAGAATTGTCTTCTATTGGCAACTGGAACGATCTGCATATCAGTTTACAGAATATAAATCTTGGCGATATTACTCCATTGCTTGTAAAAAAGGAACGCATAGAAGGACTTTTATCAGGAGATGCAATAATTGAAGATCCACAGGATAAATTCAATGTATCGGCCCGACTACATACAGAAGAATTGAGGATAGATAATGATTCAATAGGAAAGACAGACGCTACGCTTGCTTATAATAGTAAAACAGGGTTACTGACCGGAAAGGGAAATAACCTGAATACAGATCATCATGTTGCATTTGATCTTGGACTTAATTTAAAAGATACCACAGATAATAACACTGACAGAATAACCATTTTACCAACGAATTTTGAACTAAAATTCCTTAACCGGTTTTTAAATGGATTATTTTCCAATATACAGGGATATGTTACCGGAAAACTGGATATCATTGGAAAAGGTGATAACCAGAAATTCCTTGCCAGGGCGAGCTTAAAAGACGCCAGCTTAAAAGTTGACTTTACACAGGTAACCTATACTATTGACAATACAGAAATAGAATTAAGAAAAGACACAATAGATCTTAATAACATTCGCATTCGCGACCGGTTTGGAAATACTGCAGTTTTAAAAGGCTATATTTCTCACAAGGCATTTCAGAATATGAACTATGATATTGTAGTTCAAACAGAATCGAGGCAAATGGAATTGCTGAATACAACCTATTATCAGAACCAACAATTTTTCGGCAGAGCGATGGGATCCGGATTATTTGCCCTTGTAGGGCCGGAATCTGACATGCTGATGAATATTGAAGTGAAAGCTTCTGAAACCGATAGCTCTTATATAACCATTCCTCCATCAAGATCTCATGAAAGCGGGCTGGCTAACTTCATGCTGGAAAAAAAATATGGTAGGGAAATGAGTAGCTCAGATATTGAAGGCTTAGGAAGTAATTTGAAATACCAGGTGCATATAGAAGCCAATCCAAAAGTAAATGTTGAAGTAATTCTTGATCAATTAACCGGTGATGCAATTAAAGGAAGAGGAACAGGTGATATTGATATTAGCGCCGGAACAAATATTCCACTTTCTATTAATGGCCGATATGAAATTTACGATGGAAATTATCTTTTTACATTCCAGTCATTCCTGAAAAAACCATTCGTATTTAAAAAGAATGGAAACAACTCTATTGTTTGGGACGGTGATCCCTATGGTGCTACCATTCACCTGGAAGCAATATATACAGCAGAAAAAGTAAGCTTTGCTCCATTGGAAAATTCATTGCTAACCAATCAGACCAGGTCTGGATATCGCGGAGATGTTAATGTTATTGCCACCTTAACCGGCAACCTTTTCCATCCGAATTTTAATTTCAAGCTGGAACTACCTTCAAATAATCAGTTATCAACAAGTCCGGATGTTTCATTTGCCTTCCAGCAAATAGAAAAGAACCAGAATGAATTAAATAAACAGGTTACAACTCTGATCGTTTTCAACAGCTTTGCTCCTTATGAGAATGTTTCTACCGCAGGATTTAATCCTCTCGGAGAATTTACTTACAGTACCATTTCGGGCTTATTTTTCGGAGAGATCAATAAAAGATTGAATCAGCTTTTTTCAAAAGTATTACGGAGCAATAATCTGACACTAAATTTTACAGGCTCATTGTACAATCGCGATCTTTTAGATCCAAATTCAAAAGGTGTATTTAATATCAATCAAAGTAATTTAAGTGTGAGCCTTGGTAAGTCGTTATTTAATGAAAGAGCTAATTTTACAATCGGTGGAACTTTTGATGTACCACTGGCAACTACACAAGACATTCAACAAACCATCCGGCTATTTCCAGATGTTTCCCTTGACATAATACTCAATAAAACCGGTTCGATCAAAGCCACATTTTTTTATAAAGAAAATCTGGATTACATGACCGGTGCTTCCAACCTATCTACCAAGCGTTATGGCACAAGCATCAGCTATGGAAGGGAATTCGATACTATTGGGGAATTGTTTAGCCGTAAAAAAGCGAGGAAGAAAAAAACAGTTCCGACCATTGAGGCTTCTTCGAGCCAATAAAATGAAAAATAAGAGAGTCGAAATTCAGGCACTCCTTTTTAAATTTTACATTTTTAATTTTCTAAAGTATCTCGTGACCTAATTTATCTCTTTTTGTTTTAAGATATTTTTCGTTATGTGGATTGGGGTCAACCTTTACAGAAATATTCTCGACTATTTCCAGTCCGTAGCCTATTAATCCTACACGCTTTTTAGGATTATTGGTCAACAATCTTAATTTGGATACTCCGAGGTGTCTTAATATCTGAGCACCTACTCCATAATCGCGTTGGTCTGTCTGAAAACCCAGATGGAGGTTTGCCTCTACAGTATCCATTCCTTCTTCCTGAAGGCGATAAGCTTTCAACTTATTCAATAAACCAATACCTCTTCCTTCCTGGTTCATGTAAAGTATGACTCCTTTCCCTTCCGCTTCTACCATTTGCATTGCCTGGTGTAATTGCTCGCCGCAATCACATCTCATGGAACCCAGAATATCTCCAGTAAAACAGGATGAGTGCACTCTGACCATTACAGGTTCATCCGGTTTCCATGTTCCTTTGATAAGAGCAAGATGTTCATTGCTAGAATTCTTTTCCTGAAAAGCTACCAATTTGAAGTGTCCAAACCTGGTAGGCATATCTACCCTTACTATTTCTTCGATTAAAGAATCCCTTTTAATCCTGTATTCAATAAGATCCTTTATAGATATTATCTTAAAGTCAAAACGCTTAGCCATTTCTTTAAGCTGCGGCAATCTTGCCATTGAACCATCATCATTCATAATTTCTACTAAAACACCTGAAGGTTCAAAACCTGCCAGTCTTGCAAGGTCAACCGTTGCTTCCGTGTGACCAGCCCTACGCAGTACTCCGCCTCTTTTAGAC
>JBJMLT010000426.1:0-2868 GCA_045805165.1 Flavisolibacter sp. | reverse complement strand
GGTATTTGGAATAACAAGACCGATTAAAATAGTATATACGGGCAATCGCGCAGAACAGCTCATCAGCGGTGTGATAAGAATAGTAAGCAATCGTTCTTTCCGGTTCTCAATATTTCGTGCGCTCATGATGGCCGGAACTGCGCAGGCGAAACCGCTGATCAGGGGCATTACACTTTTTCCGTTTAACCCTACACTACGCATTAACCTGTCCGTTAAAAAACTAATGCGGGCCATATAGCCGGTATCTTCCAATACAGTGATCAATCCAAAAAGGATCATAATCTGCGGGACAAACACCAAAATACCACTCAGGCCGGCAACAATTCCGTTGATCAACAGGTCGCTCCACCAACTTTGCTGTAGGGAAGCAGATAAAAAACTACTCAAAGATGAAAAACCCATTTCTATCCAGGTCATTGGGTATTGGGCCAACCAAAATACACTTTGGAATAAGATAAACAGAACAGCAAGCAGGATCAAATATCCCCAGCGACGATGTAGTAAAACATTATCCAGCTTGTCGGTTAAAATCGTTTGCTGCAAGGGATCCGGCTCAGAAACCGCCACCTGCATAATGCGTTTGATCCGGCTGTAGCGTTGCAAAATTTCAGTAGCCTGGGTCTTGGTTGGATTGAAATTATGTTTGCGTTCAATATTCTCTATCTTTTTCTGGAGGGTATCATTCAATTCAAATTCTTCATGATTGATCAGGTAATGGATCGCTGAATAATCACTGGCTTCAGGAATTATTTGCTTAAGATCTTCTATAGGCCCTGACGCCAGTTCCTTATTCTCTATAAAATCTCTTGCAGGGATTTTATACAACCTGGATACAGTTTGCTCAATAACTTTTTTCAGCTGGGAAAATCCTTTTTGCTTACGCGGATTTACTGAAACTACGGGCACTCCAAGCTCCCGTTCCAATTCCGCCAGGTCAATCTGAATCCCCTTTCTCTTTGCCAGGTCCGCCATGGTAAGGGCGACCACTACCGGTTTTTTCAGGTCGAGGATTTGAGAACAAAAAAGAAGATTGCGCTTTAGATTGCTGACATCAACCACTACTATGAACAGGTCAGCTTTGATCTCTTTATCCTGGTTCAGTAAAACGCGATAACTTACCCATTCGTCCAGCCGTTTTGGATATAAGCTATAGGTGCCGGGCAAATCAATAATATTCCCTGTAATTGATTCGGAAAGGGATGTAATACCTATTTTTTTATCAACAGTAACCCCGGGAAAATTTCCTACCCTCTGGTTTAAACCGGTCAAAGCATTAAAAAGCGAGGTCTTTCCGCTATTCGGATTTCCGACTAAAGCAATATGTACAATATTTTTTGTCACGCTACCAGCGGCGCAAAGGTAGCCAGGCCCTGCTGCAAATGCTTACGATATCGGAAGTTTTAGGAAAGCTTAAGGAAAAAGATTGATTTAAAAAAAGCCAATTTTCGTCTCTTTAACTGAAGCAATAAATAATTTTGTCAACTACTTACCGAAATTCAAAAACGTGAGCAAGAAATATTTTATTTTATTCTTTCTTTTTTCTGCAACTCTTGTACAAGCGCAAAAGCTAAAAAAAGAAGACAAGCAGCTTATTGCTAATCTTCAGCGCCACATACAATATTTATCCGACGATAAGCTGGAAGGCCGCCGCACCGGTACTGCCGGTGAAAAACTGGCAGCCGGCTACATCAGTAATGAGTTTAAAAAATTGGGTTTATTGCCCAAGGGTTCTGTAGACTATTTACAGTCTTTCGAGGTAAATGAGGGTAAAAAAATCAATCCTTCAACTTTTCTTACAATTGATGGCAAAAGCCTTGTATTGCATAAAGAATTTTTCCCGCTTGTGTCCAGTCCAAATAGCACAATAGAAGCCCTGCCCTCTATGGCACTTCAGGAACCGGGCATGCCCTGGTTCTTCGATTTGAAGGAATTACTTGAAGAAAATGCAGCCAATCCGCATTTTGATATTAACGAAACGGTTGCCCGGTCCACAAAAGAGGCAAAGAAGAAAGGAGCTACTGCTGTATTTCTGTACAACAGCTCAAAGAAAGAGGATGGTTTAAAATTTAATGAAAAGGATAGGGCGGAAATGCTGGCCGTACCCGTAATTTATATTACAAAAGAAGCAGTCACAAAATATTTAAATGATGAAGCAGCAACGCTTGACATTAAGTTAAGAACGGATATAAGCGAAAAAAAGAGAACCGGCAATAATGTTGTGGGATATATTGACAATGGTGCGCCAACTACGATCGTTTTAGGGGCCCATTTCGATCATTTGGGTTACGGTGAAGATGGTAACTCCCGTGAAGTCCAAAAGAAAAATCAAATCCATAATGGTGCAGATGATAATGCCAGTGGCACGGCCGCACTGATAGAATTAGCCAGACTGCTAAAGGCTTCGAAATTAAAACAAAACAATTATCTGTTCATCGCTTTTTCAGGGGAAGAGCTGGGCTTGTACGGTTCAAAATATTTTACAGAACATCCTACTGTTGATTTGAACAGTGTTAATTATATGATCAATATGGATATGGTGGGCAGACTTAGTGATTCCTCTCACATATTGACAGTCGGTGGATATGGCACCTCACCGTCGTGGGGCCAGATTTACAATCTTTCCGGAAAGAAAAAACTGTATACGGGAGGCCTGGCGTTCCGCTTCGATTCCAGCGGCACAGGACCGAGTGATTACACTTCCTTTTATTTGAAAAATATTCCGGTTCTTTTTTATTTTACCGGTGTGCATACAGACTATCATAAGCCCACCGATGATGCCGATAAGATCAACTACACGGGAGAAATGAACGTGATAAAGCATATTTTAAGTGTAATTGAAACGGAAGACAAACAAAAATCAAAGCTTGT
>JBJMLT010000425.1:0-3911 GCA_045805165.1 Flavisolibacter sp. | reverse complement strand
GGGTTTATTATCTGAATTAGTCAACCTTGTTGAAATGGAACAACAGGCAGAGGATAAGGGAATTGAGCCTGTGGAAGAATTTTTAATGGTTGATGATAAAGGGGACCTGAAACAAATTGATATAGATGATCTTAAAATTAATGCAGCCGCAACACTCGCGGATAAAATGCATGATGCCAGCCTTACACTTAAACAATTGTTTTTTCTTGGAATGGATGACTCAGAAACAATGATCAACAAAGGAATGTGTTCAGCAGCCGATGTACTGCAATTTGCTTTGGAAAAAAAACTGGTGCTACTGCCTGATGAAAAAGACCTGGTAATAATGCAACATGAAATTGAATATTCTTTAAAAAATAAGAAATTTAAAACAACTAGCACTCTTATACTTGAAGGTGAGAATGATAAAGAAACTGCAATGGCAAAAACGGTAGGATTGCCTCTGGGGATAGCTGCTAAACAGATCTTAAATGGTAAGATTAAAAGTTATGGACTACAGATACCTGTAACAAGAGATATCTACGAGCCTATTCTTGAGGAATTAGCTTTTTATGGAATTATTTTTAATGAACAGACAGAAAAAATAAATTAATCCGTAAGAGGAAAAAAACGATACACCAACTGATAAGTACTAAATAATTTTACTGCAGGATAGCAAGCTGATAATTAGTGATTTAGATGAACTTCTAACTAAAAATCGTGTTGGCTTAACAGCTTCTGTATGTTAAAAAAAAAGTGCAACCGTAGTTTTACGATTGCACTTTTGTGTATTTACTTATACCTTGTACTAAGAATTAACACTGATTGAAATACTGGTAAAAACCAGAAATTAATTTAAACCCTTTTAAAACTCGGTTATGAAAAAAATCTTTTCTTCTTCAAATGAGCAAGTTCGGGAAACATTAATAGAAAGCGCTATTATGGCTCTTATAATTACTTTTTCAGTTCTTTTTATCTAATTGCCATCTATTTTTTGTTTGCGATATTGGCTTAAGAGCCGCTTTCTTTTGGAAAGCGGCCTTTTTCTTTTGGGTAAAGACCTTTAAGTAGTTTTCATCAGGGGATTCAATATATTAAGTATTGATTCATTTCTGATTTTGAGGTTTTCACCATGGACTATTTCAAACAACTGGATGGTACGCCGGTCTTTCCCGGATTTGGATTTTTAAGGTTCTTCTCTTAGGATTTGGACATTTGGTTTTTCAGGATCTTAGGACTTTGTGGTTTTTCAATTGATATTGGTTGTTATCCTTTCTGAGAACAAATATGGCAAATAACATGTAGGCCTGGAAATCTATTCGATTAGTGTAAGGCTAGATCCGATAAATGGAAAATTTATCCGATGAAGGAAATTGATTTGAGCTTGAAATTTGAGATTAGAAAAGCGGTTCAATCTGCTTTATTATCTAATTAGCTGGTTACCATAGAATTGTTTTTAAAATCTTAAGCTTATTTATATAATTCAAGATTCTTCTTTAATTCTTTCATGCCTACTGATGCTGATTTTTCTATAGTAATCAAATTAAAAAGGGATGAGGTATAAGGGATCTTTTTATCGACAATAAACTTTGGAATTGGAAAAGGAGCATAATTTATTAAGCCGGCTGCCGGGTAAACAACTAAAGATGTACCAACAACAAGGTATATATCTGCAGAACGTGTAATTCTTGCCGCTTCTTCTATCATGGGAACTGGTTCTTCAAACCACACTATATGTGGCCTTAATTGAGCACCATCTTCAGCTTTGTTTCCCCATTCTATATTTTCTAATATCGGGTAAATAAGATTCTCATTTCTTTCGCTTCTCATTTTAAATATTTCTCCGTGCAGATGAACTACTTTTTCAGATCCGGCCCTTTCATGCAAGTCATCTATATTCTGTGTTATAATTGTAACATCAAAATCATTTTGCAGTTCAGATAAAATTTTATGCGCTTCATTTGGTTGGGCTTCCCTCACATTTTTCCTTCGCATATTATAGAATTCAAGGACCAGTTGAGGATTTCTTTTCCAAGCAGTAGCAGTTGCCACTTCATTAATATCATAACCTTCCCATAAGCCATCTGAATCACGAAATGTTTTTAGTCCGCTTTCAGCGCTTATCCCCGCTCCTGTTAAAACAATCAATTTCTTTTTAGCCATCAGCAAATGGTAAATTAAATTTCAGAAGATCATTAAGCGTTCCGGACCTTGACTCATCAATGTCCGATATAATTGTTATAGGCCTGGAATTGTTTTTCAGAAGATACTGATCAATCCTAAGATGAGCCAATTATGATGACTTTGGTTCAGAATGAGAATTCCTTTTTATTTCATGGCAAACCAATATTCTTCAAAGATATATTCCATGAACAATTGTAATTTGGAATTTTATTTGCAATACGATTCAAAACAGGTATTATGGTAATGCAAGAACAATCATTCGAGCTTTTGGTAGATGGTGTTCCTTATGAAGTTAAAGCCACTCCATTTGAATTTAATTCAGAAACAAGATTTTCGGTAACATATAATGGAGGTGGAGAACATATTTTTACATGGGATTCCAGCTTAGGAAGACTTACCGCAATAGATGCAGAGGCCATAGAAATTCCTGATGACCTTGAAGTAGCAATTGCCAGAAAATTGCAATCATTAACTTTTGCCTGATGTAGAACGATTTTTGATTCTATGTAAGTATCGGCGCTTTAATCTTAGCCAATAATTATATACACGTTATTAGAAATACTATAGTATTTCTTCAGGCACCACTATTAAAAGGCTACAGGCTTTATTCTTATTCTTTTGAAGAAAGTTCTAAAATTGCTTTCCATTCTTCATCCTTTACAGGTTGAACGGATAGCCGACTAATCCTAATTAAAGCCATATCCTTTAACCTTTTGTCTTTTTTGATCGCTTCCAAGGAAACAGGATGTTTTAATCTCTTGAAAGCTTTTAAGTCTACTGCTATCCATCTGTCATCTTTGGTAGTTGGGTCCTGATATGCTTCCTTTATAACTTTTGCAATTCCAATTATTGAAAGTCCTTCATTACTATGATAAAAAAATACTTCATCACCTTTCTTCATTGTTCTTAAATGTAAACGGGCAGCATAATTGCGGATCCCATCCCATCTTGTTTGTCCATCTTTTTCAAATTGTTCCCAATTAAAACTGGATGGTTCTGATTTTACCAGCCAATAGGCCATTTTATTAAAAATTAATAATGAAATAAAATATTCTAATTGTAAATCTACTTGTTTACAGTCTCCGTATGTAATAAAGTTCATTCAAAATTTTTAAATAATCATTCAATTAAAGAAAATGAAAAAGGTCACGATTGTAACGTTATTAGTTACCGCAATTTGTTTATTACAAAAAGCGAATGCTCAATCAAAAATGATGGGCGAAGAAAAAACTGTTTCTGTAGGTGGCGCTGCCATGTATCCTACAAAGAACATTATTGAGAATGCAATTAATTCTAAAGATCACACTACTCTTGTGGCTGCTGTTAAAGCTGCCGGCCTGGTAGAAACTCTTGAAAGTTCTGGTCCGTTCACAGTTTTTGCTCCCACGAATGAAGCATTCAATAAATTGCCGAGGGGAACAGTAGAAACACTTTTAAAACCAGAAAATAAATCTACATTAACTCAGATACTTACTTACCATGTTATTTCAGGTCGATTGGATAGCAGGGAACTTATGAACCGCATAAAAGCGGGTAATGGCTCTACAGAATTAAAAACAGTTGAAGGTGGTTCTATATGGATCATGAAAAAGGGTAATACCCTTTGGTTGAAAGATGAAAAAGGTAACCTGGCTAAGATGACGATCAAAGACGTTTATCAAAGCAACGGTGTAATTCATGTAATTGATACTGTTATAATGCCTAAATAATGTTTTACATGATCACTATCGAATTAATTTGCATTGCGT
>JBJMLT010000424.1:0-4300 GCA_045805165.1 Flavisolibacter sp. | reverse complement strand
GCTCTTCCGATCTCAATCTTCATTACCTGAGCATGGAGGATGGAAAGAACTATTTAAACGGCCTGGCTACAGCTATTGAAGCTTATAACCTGGAGCTTACTATCAAGGACCAGAATGATGCAGTAATAAAAGCAGAAGCAAAATATAAAAAGCTTACTAATGAAGGTGATGATCTGGATAAAAAAAGAGCTGATCTCGATAAGAAAATTGCAGATAATAAAAATGATCAGATGCAGCAAATGAAAGAAGTAGAAAATCAAAAGCAAAGATTAGCACAATGGGTAGGTCAGAGAAAATCATAATTAATTATTCTGACTATCTATTATTTAATCAGACCTAAAAAATAGCACAATGGCAATACTGAATCGCATAGTTGTTTTAAATACACTTATCAGGCACGAAACCCTGACAGTGGAAGATCTTTCAAAAGAAGAAAACCTTGGCATGATACCAAATGAACATCACCTCAGGCTATTGTTGGAAGAGCTGGAACAAGGCTACTACGTAAAACAGCTTGGCGGAACTGCACTGTGTACCTACACAATAACGAACAAAGGAATTGCAGAAGGTAAAAGATTAAAGGCATTATGAAATAATGCCTATTAAAGCTGTTCGCGCAGCTATAGTTAATAGCCAAAGCAGTCAAACATTTCAAAGTGTACTGCAGGCTACAATTTTTCAAAATATGAATAAAAACGGCCCTATTGTAGTAATTGAAGACGATCCGGATGATCAGGAAGTACTAGTGGAAATATTTAAGAAGCTTGGCTATATAAATAGAATCATGTATTTCCTGGACGGTAATGATGCGTTGGCCTACTTAAACAAAACTGATGTACAGCCATTTTTGATCCTCTCGGATATTAATATGCCAAAGATCAGTGGTTTCGAATTGCGGAACAGAGTGTTTACCAATGAGCAACTGCAAACAAAGTGTATCCCGTATTTATTTTTTACTACTTCAGCAACTAAAAAATCGGTAATAGATGCATATACAATGTCTGTACAGGGATTTTTTGTTAAACCATCATCGATGAATGCTTTGGAGAATACGATCAGAAAGATTGTAGAGTACTGGCAGGAATGCATTGCACCTAATCAATTTGATTAAGGAGGGAGTTGACAGGTTGACAAGTTGATAAGTTGACTAGGAGGGAGTTGACAGGTTGACAAGTTTACAAGTTGACAAGGAGGGAGTAATAAATGATTTTTTAATCGCGATGGATATTGATTAGTCCAACCAAATTCAGAAGATTATTAAGAGATTCATTATCTTAGAAAATACCTGAATCATATGAGACCAAATCAACTCCGGTTTTTGAGTTTATTGATATCCCTGATCTTTACTTTTGAACCATCTTTAAAAGCACAGGACCGCCTGACCGGGAAATCATTTGCTACCCGCTCTATGGTAATTGCGCAACATGGCATGGCATGTACCAGCCATCCGCTTGCAACCATTACTGCATTAGATATCCTTAAAAAAGGTGGTACAGCAGTAGATGCAGCCATTGCAGCTAATGCCGTACTAGGAGTCACTGATCCTGAAATGAATGGGATAGGTGGTGATCTATTTGCCATTGTCTATGATGCAAAAACAAAAAAGCTATACGGACTTAATGCTTCCGGTCGTTCACCTTTCTTATTGACCTCAGAAGAATTTAAAAAAAGGAAACTGGATTTTATTCCAATTCAAGGGCCACTTTCGATTTCAGTTCCAGGTTGTGTAGATGGATGGTTTGAAATGCACAGCCGTTTTGGGAAGTTGCCAATGACGGAAATTCTATCCGGAGCAATTTCATATGCACGCAATGGTTTTCCGGTAGCAAATGAATTTGCTTTTTATTTAAAAGAAGCCCTGGATAAAATACATAATGACAGTTCAGAAAATACCCGCAGCTATACACAGAATTTAGTTCACTTATATCTTAAAGGTGATCATGCTCCATCAGAAGGGGAGGTCTTTAAAAACCCAGATCTAGCGAACAGCCTGGAGAAAATTGCAAGGCAAGGTCGTGACGCATTTTATAAAGGTGACACCAAAACTATTGAAGCTTATATGAAAAAAATGGGAGGATATATATCCTACCGGGACCTTTCGGAACATACTTCCACATGGGTAGAACCGGTATCTACCAACTATCGTGGCTATGATGTATGGGAATTGCCTCCAAACGGACAAGGCATTACTGTTCTTCAAATGTTGAATATTTTAGAAAGGTTTGACTTCAAAAATATAAGTTATGGCAGTGCGGAACATTTGCATTTATTTACAGAAGCAACAAAACTTGCATATGAGGACCGGGCAAAATATTATGCTGATCCTGATTTTGCCAAGATCCCTATCGCACAACTCATATCAAAATCCTACGGTGCAAAAAGGGCCAGACTTATTGATCTAAACAAAGCCTCTTCCAATTTTACAAGTGGGAACCCTTTACTGAGTACAGGAGAAACGGTTTATTTAACAGTTGCGGATGAACAGGGAAATATGGTTTCTCTGATACAGAGTAATTTTAATGCCTTTGGTTCAACCCTTGTGCCAGATGGACTTGGTTTTGTATTACAGGACAGAGGAGCATTGTTTAATTTAAATCCTGCTGCAAACAATTCCTATGCTCCGCACAAGCGACCATTTCATACTATCATTCCAGCTTTTGTAACAAAAGACGGAAAGCCTTTTATGAGTTTCGGTGTAATGGGTGGTGGCTTCCAGCCAGTAGGACAAGCGCTTGTGTTAATGAATATGATTGATTTCGGCATGAATATTCAGGAAGCTGGCGATGCGCCACGGATATTTCCATCCGGAACAGCTGATCCTACCGGAAGAAGTAAAGGAAGTGAAATTCTATTTCTTGAATCCGGGTTCTCATTTGAAACCATAAGAGCATTGGAAAACATGGGACACCTTACAATTGCGCATGGAACTCCGGGATCTTTTGGAGGATATCAATGCATAAAATACGATGCAGTAAATAAAATTTATTACGGTGCATCTGATCCAAGGAAAGATGGGATGGCAGCAGGGTATTGAAGTTTGTAGATAGTTGACAGTTGATAGAAGGGAGTTGACAGGTTGACAAGTTGACAAGGAGGGAGGGGGGAAATTTGATATTTGTTCCACTTTCATTTTAGGAAGAAAACTTGTATTTTACAAGATACCGAGAACCATGAAAAACTATTTAACCTATACCTTAGTTCTTTTTAGTATTCTAATAATAAGATGCAATAAGCATCCATTAGTGGTTCCCTGCGGTAATCCAAATTTCAACACTGCTTTTTCTACCCGAAACTTTAAAATGGGTTTTACCACATGGCCTTTTGGTCCAACATATAACGACAGAATTTCCACTTATGATTTTATTTCTCATAACGCAGATATCTATTCCGAACAGTTTGACAACTATATTCCCTGGAGTGCCTTAATAAATAATCAACCTTTACCTAAAGATTTAACCGATGATATCGCCTCGCGTCTTTCTTTAAAACCCGCAGGTCACAAATCGCTTCTATCCATCAGTTTACTTAATGTTATGAGAGATGGATTGTTGCCAGATATTGATGGAACACTACCGGTATATACATCAATAAGCGATTCAATTATTTCAAATGCGTATATCAAATTTGTAAAATACCTGGTTGATCAATTTCACCCAGACTATTTGGTAATAGCGATGGAGGTAAATGAATTCCGAATCAAAAAAGCAGATCAATGGAATGCATATTTATCATTAACAGGGGCGGTTACAACGAAATTGAAAACTGATTATCCAACGTTAAAAATCTCTTCATCTATTACTCTTCATAACTGGTACATGCCTAATGTAGCGGATACGAATGCATTTATAAAGGAGATGGCTGATTATGAAAATGCACAGGATTTTGTGGCAATCAGCTTTTATCCCTATTTGAAAGGGTTATCTACGAGGGCAGATTTTCAGAAAGCTTTTGATTTCTTACACTCGCAAAATAAAAAGCCTATTGCCTTTACAGAAACAGGACATATTGCCCAAAATTTATCTGTCCCAAGCTATCATTTATCTATTACCTCAGATATGTGTCAGCAAAACGATTACCTGGAAACACTGCTTACAAATGCCAGTCAACATCAATATGAATTTGTTATATGGTGGGCTCACAGAGATTTTGATGCCTTATGGCAAACTTTTCCTGATTCTACAAAGGATCTGGGAAAACTATGGAAGAACATTGGCCTGGTAGATGATCTGGGAAAGGTAATAATATTTTTTAATAGTTTGATATATTTGTTTATTTTATGATATTAGTTTATTTTATTAGT
>JBJMLT010000423.1:0-7382 GCA_045805165.1 Flavisolibacter sp. | reverse complement strand
CGTACTCGAAGAAATCGGCTTCATACTTTTTCTTTATTATTGGCCAGTTGTCAATCAGCTTTTTACATTCCGGGTGTAATTGCTCTTGCAGCTTTTTCTTTAGCTGCAACAGTTCAGGAAGTGAAGATGTTTCCTTTTCATTAAGAATTCCTGATACCTGGTATAGTTTAGAAGCAATCTCTGACTGTTCGGCAACCCAGTTATTATATTCCCTGTTGTTTTCAGAGATCTCTGAAAGATAACGGACCCGTTTGGGAGGAATGATCTGCGATTTAGTGCTGGTATCTTTTGTATGCGCGTGAAGCTCTATTTTACCTAACTGCACGCCTGTTTTTTTCTCTACAGCTGTAACGATCTTTTCGAAAAGCTCATTTACTCCGGGATCATTGAACTGTGCCGCGATAGTACCTATAACGGGCAATTCTTCATCCTTTGCGGTCCACAACTGATGATTACGCTTATATTGCTTCCGAACATCGGCAAGTGCATCAAGGGCTCCGGCCTTATCGAACTTATTAATGGCTATAACATCTGCAAAGTCGAGCATATTGATTTTCTCTAATTGAGAAGCAGCACCATATTCAGGAGTCATTACATAAAGGCTTACATCGCAATAATCAAGAATGGATGCATCGCTTTGTCCTACTCCTGCACTTTCCAGTATAATAAAATCATACTGTGCATCTTTACAGACATCAATGGCTTCCTCAACATATTCGCTAAGCGCTTTATCACTCTCTCTAGTTGCCAGGGAACGCATATAAGCCCTGGGAGATGAAATGGAATTCATTCTGATCCTGTCGCCCAATAATGCGCCGCCTGTTTTTTTCTTAGAAGGATCAACTGAAATAACGGCTATGGTCTTGTCCTTAAAATAATTAAGATAACGACGGACTATTTCATCGGTCACAGAAGATTTACCGGCCCCACCTGTTCCAGTGATGCCGAGAACAACTGCAACCCCGTTCTGGCCTCCCGTATTTGGAGACGGTTTTCTTTCCTGGATTTGCTTATCTTGAAATTGATCTACAGTAATTGAGGCACCGTTTAATTTTGAATAGTTATCAGGATTTCCTGTTTCCGCCAATGTAATAGCCCGCGCAATTTTTCTAATATCTTTTTTTTCTCCAAGTGGTAATTTACCATTCCATTTTTCGGATGCCTTCCAATAATCAGACTGTTGTAAGTCCCCACCTGAGAGGGTTGGCGAGGGGCTGCATTGTTCCAAGACATCTTCGATCATGCCTTCGAGGCCCATTCTGCGGCCGTCGTCGGGGGAATAAATGCGTGTGATGCCATAATCATGTAATTCTTTTATTTCCTGTGGCAGGATAGTACCGCCACCGCCACCAAATATTTTAATATGACCGCATCCATTTTCATCGAGAAGGTCTTTCATGTATTTAAAAAACTCCACATGGCCACCTTGGTAGGAAGTAATGGCTATGCCTTGTGCGTCTTCTTCAATGGCACATTCAACAATTTCATGAACGCTGCGATTATGACCGAGATGAATGATCTCTGCTCCCTTGCTTTGAAGAATTCGTCTCATGATATTGATGGCAGCATCATGTCCATCAAAAAGGGAAGCTGCTGTTACGATACGGATCTTATTGGATGGCTGATAATTCATATTAAATAGTTGCAAAATTAGTGAAAAGGCCATTGTTGCTTTAAAGGGAAACCCCCTGTCCCCCTAAAGGGGGAACTTAGATCGAAATGAATAATTGTGTGGCGAGAGCATTGGCAATTAGTCAAAAGTCTAAAGTTAAAACCTAAAAGTATTCCAAAATGAAACAAATAGATATGTGATTTTGGCGTTAGCATTTTAATGTTAGATGGATTTGGGAGATAAGGTTAGAGGTGGACTTATGGTTGGCTGGAGGTTGGCTTATAGTTGGCTTTGAGTTGGCTTTGATATGGCTTTGATATGGCTTTGATACGCTTTAAAGGAGGGAGGAGGGAAAATGTAAAAGGAAAAATGAAAAATGGGTTATTGCTTTTTAGTTTTTCCAGTATTATTTATTAGGGGGCAAAAATACAAATTGAGAGGGTTTCAATAATTAATGACTTATAGAAAAAATTCCCGAGCTCTCGATTCGCGCTCATTGACGATTGACGATTCTCGAATAGTATATTTGTTACATGCAGAAAATGATTGATGAGCTATCAAAATTATATGAAAACTGGACGGGGAAAAAGCCGGAGCAGGTAGATGTTTTACCACAATCAGGAAGTGACAGGAGATATTTCAGACTTTACGGCCTGAATCATAAATCCGTTATTGGGACCTATGGAATTAATATCCAGGAAAATGAGACATTCATCTATTTTTCGAGCCATTTTAAAAAAAGGAATTTAAATGTGCCGGAGATCTTTGCTGTAAATGAAGAAAAGACAGCTTACCTGCAAGAAGATTTTGGTAATGTATCCTTATTAAATATACTGGAAGAGAAAGGGCACACAGGAGAAGTATACATTCTATTCAGGGATAGCCTTCACCAGATAGCACGCTTACAAGTGTTGGGAGATGAAGATCTGGATTATAAAAAATGCCTGACGAACGAAGAATTCGGCAGGCAGGCAATTATGGCTGACCTGTTATACTTTAAGTATTATTTTCTTGATGCACTTCGAAAGCCGTATGATAAGCAAAAATTAATAGATGATTTTGAAGCACTGAGTTCCTATTTAAGCTTTACGGAATATAAATATTTTATGTTCCGCGATTTTCAGAGCAGGAATATAATGATCAAAGAAGATAATTCGGTTCATTTCATAGATTTCCAGGGTGGAATGAAAGGCGCGCCCCAATATGATGTTGCAAGCATGCTATGGCAGGCAAGAGCAAATTTACCAGAAGAATGGAAAAATAACCTGCTTGAGGATTATATGAACTCATTTGAAAGCATTATTGAAAAGCCTTTAGACAAATCTGTATTCAGAAGTCAGTATAATGGTTATGTATTAATCCGGTTATTGCAGGTACTGGGGGCCTATGGCTTCAGAGGATTGTTTGAAAAAAAAGCTCAATTCCTTACAAGCATTCCGCTTGCTCTGGAGAATTTAAAATCATTCATATCTGATACCAGCCTGGGAATAGTGGTACCAGAATTCAGAAAGGTATTAGACATCTGCATTGATGATGAAGTTATAAAAAGGTTCACTCCCATTCAGGCAAATGAGAATACTCCATTGATTGTATACATCTGCAGCTTTTCTTATAAAAAAGGCATTCCGGAAGATGGGAAAGGAAACGGAGGCGGGTTTGTATTTGATTGCAGGGGAATTGAAAATCCGGGAAGATATGAGGAATACAAGCAAATTACAGGACGCGACCGACCTGTAAAGGAATTTCTTGAAAGGCAAACAAAAATGCAGGATTTTTTAAGCAGTGTTTTTGATATTGTTGACATAAGTGTTGAAGAATATATAAAGCGCGGTTTCAGTAGCCTTGCCATTAATTTCGGATGTACCGGTGGCCAGCATAGAAGTGTTTATGCAGCAGATGCTTTAGCACGGCATTTGAGAAATAAATATAAGGTGAAGGTGGATGTGTGCCATAGGGAACAGAGTTTTAATTAGCTGGTTAGCCGATTAGCTAATTAGCTAATTGCGGAAAATAATGATTGATCAATAATTATAGAAAATGGAAAAGGATAGGAAGGATATGGAGAAAATTGGCTCTGAGACAGGGGCTGGGGGTTTGGGTGAGATCGGTGCAATGATATTTGCAGCGGGGCTGGGGACGAGGTTTAAGCCGTGGACAGATAAGCATCCTAAAGCACTAGCGGTTATTAATGGAAAAACATTATTGCAACGGAATATTGAGTATCTGCAGCAGTATGGAATAAAGAAAGTAGTAGTAAATGTGCATCATTTTGCAGATCAGATAATTGATGCCATTGAAAAAAACAAGGGATGGGGAAGTACAATACTGATCAGTGATGAAAGAGATGAAATATTAGAAACAGGCGGCGGGTTATTGAAAGCAAGAAAGCTTATTGGAAACCAAACCTTTCTTACATTAAATGTTGATATATTAACTGATGCGAACCTTAAGTATTTTCTTGCTTCTCATCAGCAGCAAGCTTCTTTAATAACTCTGGCAGTTACCAATAGAAAAACTTCCCGTTATTTTTTATTCAACAAATACAACAGGCTGTGCGGCTGGAGGAATACAAAAACAGGAGAAGAACGAATTGCAGTTCATGCAAAAGATCTATATGAAAAAGCCTATAGCGGAATGGCTTTTTTTGAGCCGGGTGTTTTTGACCTAATCCCTTTCAAAGGAAAGTTTTCTCTGGTAGATGTATATCTGGCACTAGCGCATGAAAATAAAATTGCGCTATTCGATCATAGTGAAAGTAAGTTGCTTGATGTGGGGAAGGCAGAAAGTGTTGAAATGGCGGAAAGGCATTTTAATTAGCTAATTAGCTAATTAGCTGATTAGCTAATGGAATTTCACATTGCATTTAAATATAATAGGGTGGGTGAAAGATGAATTTGCAGTAATTTACCGGCCTCAAATTAAAGAATCAAAGGATAATACATGAAAAAGATTTGTTTGTTACTATTAGCCGGTTGCACTTTTTTAACTGGCTTCACACAGAATAATCAATCTACTCCGGTTACCCAGAGTAACTATGATCACCGACAGTTATTTGATCCTAATTTTTATCCTCCTTCCACCAATGAATACAGGAGTGGAAGCGGAGCACCTGGTCCAACATATTGGCAAAACCGGGCGGATTATAAAATCAATTGCACCCTGGATACCGTTCAGCACAGAGTTTCTGGTGAAGTTGAGATTAGTTATACTAATAATAGTCCGGACGCTTTAAAATTCCTGTGGCTTCAGAATGACCAGAATATTTACAGAGCAGATTCCAGAGGATCTGCAACCACTACTCAAACAGGCGGACGATGGGCCAATGCAGCGTTTACACAAGGTGATGTAATTAAATCCGTTTCCATTGAAGTGGAAGGAAAAAAATATTCTCCTGATACTATTGTAAGCGATACAAGAATGCAGCTATGGCTACAACAGGCATTAAAACCAGGAAATAAAGCCCGGATCGTTATTAGTTATGAATTTACTGTTCCTGAATATGGAACTGACAGAATGGGACGTTTAAAAACGAAAAACGGATGGGTATACGAAGTTGCTCAATGGTTTCCAAGAATGTGTGTTTATGATGATGTGCAAGGATGGAATACGCTTCCTTACCTGGGAGCAGGAGAGTTTTATCTTGAATATGGAGATATTGAATACAGCATTACCGCTCCTTCCAATCTTATTGTTGCAGGCAGCGGTGAATTGCTAAATGAAAAAGATGTATTGACAGAAGCACAAATCGCACGCCTTGCAAGCGCCCGCAATAGTGATAAAACAGTAATTATTCGTAGTTCAGATGAAGTGAATGACCCACACAGCCGACCTAAAGCATCTAATTTAACCTGGAGATTCAAAATAAACAGTACAAGGGATGCCGCCTGGTCTGCATCAAGAGCTTTTGTATGGGATGCTGCCCGCATAAATCTCCCAAGCGGGAAAAAATGCCTGGCCCAAAGTGTATATCCTGTTGAAAGCATTAAAAAAGATGGCTGGCAAAGAAGCACAGAAATGGTAAAAGGATCTATTGAGTTCAATTCTAAAAAATGGTTTGAATTTCCTTATCCGGTTGCTACCAATGTAGCAGGCATTGTTGGCGGAATGGAATATCCCGGTATTGTTTTTTGCAGCTATAACAGTACAGGTGGAGACTTGTGGGGAGTAACTGACCATGAATTCGGACATACCTGGTTCCCAATGATCGTAGGAAGCAATGAACGCAAATATGCATGGATGGATGAGGGCTTCAATACTTTTATCAATGGTCTATCCACTACCAATTTTAATAACGGTGAATATTCCAGCTTTTCATTTTTTCCAGGAGAAGAGTTAAATAAAGCGACATTCAATGACAAAATGGATCCGTTATGGTCAATACCTGAAGTTATCCAGCAAAATAATCTTGGTATTGCGGCTTACCTGAAACCATCAATGATGTTGAATGCCTTAAGGGATGTAGTATTAGGACCCAAAAGATTTGATGCTGCATTCAGAGAATATATTAGCAGGTGGGCATTCAAGCATCCAACTCCCTGGGATTTCTTCCATTCAATAGAAAATGCCAGCGGTGAAGACCTTTCATGGTTCTGGAGAGAATGGGTATTAAATAACTGGAAACTTGATATGTCAGTTGCGGGTGTGAAGTATGAAGACAATAATGATCCTAAAAAAGGAGCCGCCATCACTATACAGAATTTGGATAAAATGGCAATGCCCGTAACCGTTCAGATAAAAGAGGCTAATGGTAACTCGTACAGAGTGAATCTTCCTATTGAAGTATGGCAGCGCGGAAATGAATGGACCTTCTTTGTTACTCCATCAAGTAAGATAACAGATGTAATACTTGATCCGGATAATAAATTACCGGATATGAACAGGAAGAATAATAATTTGAATGTGAAAGGATTTTGATATCAAATGCAAAATTTAAAATTAAAAATGTAAAAACCATTTGCACTACCTGCCTTTTATTTCAAGGCAAGTTTTATTTGAGGGTTTTCAATTTTTAATTTTACATTTTGCATTAACTTTTAAGGTTATTAAACAATTTAGTCAGGCTCTCTTCTTCGAGGATAATTCGTTGAGGAGAGCTTTGTTTTGAATGCCATTGGATTAAACGAATCTTACCGCCTTCAATTTCAATTCCGGTAATGTCGCCATCATTAAAGCAGCAGCAGCCGGAATTAAAATAAGATGGCTTCATAGAAAGGTAATTTTCCGAAACATGATCATATTCCATTTTGGTAATCTTAATCTGATCCTGTAAGTCATTAATTGCCTTTTGATCTTTCTGCTTTCTGGCATACAATAATTTACTATAGAGCCTTTCTATATGAGTTAAAGATTCGAATACCGGTTGATGCGTATGTCCAGTAATTAACAAAAGTTCTTTTTGCTCACAGCTCCAATCGTACATTATACTATTATGCAAGGTTTTTAACTGATTGTCATTTGCAGGTGTATTCGGATTGATCTTAAGTAATGACTGCAGAGGTGCCCATATTTTGGAAACGAAGAATTTACTGAACCAGTTTCCGTCGCTCATTTTATCTCCCTGATGACCGTGGGTACAAAATATATTAAATGTATCCCGCTCTATTTTCATTTGCAAGAGGGCACCTTCATAAATGGGAACATTGCAGGAGTAAATATCTTTTAACTGAAACTGAGCGAGTGGATCGTTTTGCCAATAAAGATCATGATTACCGAAAATCTTTATAAATCTGTTTGACAAAATGAATTGCTTTTCTTTTTCAAAAGCAGGCTT
>JBJMLT010000422.1:0-3130 GCA_045805165.1 Flavisolibacter sp. | reverse complement strand
CTCTTATCTAAAGTAACAACCTTAGCTTCATGCTCATCTCCAAGCTTAAAGAATTCTTTCGCGTTTATAGGTGTGTTAGCCCATGTAATTTCAGAAACGTGAACCAATCCTTCTACTCCAGGCATTATTTCCAGGAATGCACCATAATCTTCAATATTTACAACCTTACCTTTTACAATCGCACCCTCTTTAATGGTTTCTGGCAATACATCCCACGGATGCGGAGTTAATTGCTTAAGACCAAGGGAAATACGCTTCTTTTCATCATCAAAGTCAAGTACAACAACATTGATCTTTTGATCAAGTTTCAATACTTCAGTTGGATGATTGATACGACCCCATGAAATATCTGTGATATATAATAATCCATCAAGACCACCAAGGTCCATGAATGCACCAAAATCAGTAATATTCTTAACTGTTCCTTCTAATACCTGACCTTTTTCCAGTTTGCCAATAATTTGTGCTCTTTGTGCTTCAATATCACTTTCAATGAGAGCTTTATGAGATACAACTGCATTCTTAATAGCTTCATTGATCTTAACTACTTTGAACTCCATTGTTTTTCCAACAAACTGATCGTAATCTGTTACTGGCTTTACATCTATCTGAGAACCCGGTAGGAAAGTTTCCATGCCAAATACATCAACGATAAGTCCGCCTTTAGTTTTGCTTGTAACAGTACCTGTAACGATCTCACCTGTTTTATGTATTTCAACAATTCTTTCCCAGGCGCGTGTAATGCGTGCTTGTTTACGACTTAAATTCAGATTGCCATCACGGTCTTCTTTCTCAACCACCATAACTTCCACTTCATCTCCTACATGCAATCCCTGCATATCTCTGAACTCATTCAAAGAAACAAGTCCGTCACTTTTAAAACCAATGTTTAATACAACGTCAGTTTTTGTAATTCCTACTACAGTTCCTTTGATCAGTTCTCCATCATTGATCTGTACGAATGTGTTCTCATACACTTTGTCGTATTTTTCCTTTTGATCTTTGTTATAACTGGCTACATTACGTTTGTCGATAGTCCAGTCAAAATCATCATGTGCAGCAATAGTCTCTGCCACAGGTTGTTGAACAGTTACATTTGTTGTCGCTGTAACATCTCCGGAAGCTTGTTCAGCTGCCTGAGGCTGTTCCTGTCCTTCAGCGTTTGAGTTAATAATTTGATTTTCCTGCATAATAGATCCCGCGTTTTTATTCGGGGCTGCAAAAATAGTTGAAAAACCAGCGATTATATTGATTTAGCGATAAGATTTTTGTTATAATAATTATATTGATTTTTGATTACTAATCTATTCAGAACCATAAGAATAGACCATTTTGCTGGTGTATGCTTTAAAATCTGTTTACTTTGTCCTATAACTGTCTGAATTCTTGATACTTAGACAATCATTCCTATTAATTTTATACCAAATCAGTATCATTTATAAGTTGGCTGAATACTTTTTTCAGCTATGCTTTTAGCTGCAATCCAGCCGCTTGTCCATGCATGTTGAAAATTAAACCCACCGGTAATTCCATCCACATCAAGAATTTCACCGGCAAAAAATACATTCTCAATCTTTCGGCTCATCATAGTATTTGGGTCAACTTCACTGGTAATAATCCCACCAGCTGTTACAAATTCTTCTTTATAAGTTGTTTTACCCTTTACTTCTGCGGTAAAATCTACAAGGTTTTTTAAAAGGCTGTTTTCAGATTTGCTGGAAAGCTCTGCAAATCTTAATTCGCTGTTGATGCCAGATTGGTCAAGTAAAAATTGCCAAAGTCTTTTAGGAAGCAATACAAAATTCGAATTAATGATTTTCCTTGTTGAATTATTACTCCTTAATTCTCCAATTTTAATTTTTAACTGCTGTTCAGAGAATTGAGGCACCCAGTTTATATGAATTGTAAATTCATAACTTTTTTCAGCTAATTCGCTTGCTCCCCAGGCACTTAAGCGCAATACCGAAGGGCCACTAATTCCCCAGTGAGTAATTAATAATGGACCTTCCTGCTTTAACTTGCTATCAGCCACTTTGATCTTTATTCTTTCAACACTTACACCCATTAATGAAGTAATGGGATGTTTCGAAAGATTAAATGTAAATAATGATGGAATTGGGTTAGAAATCCTGTGGCCAAGTTTTGAAAGCCATGAGAACATTGAAAGCTTGGGATATCCACCCGAGGCTACACAGATGAAATCTGATGAAATGATTTCACCGGTTCCCAGGTGCAAGATGTTTTGATGATTTACAGATTCGATTATTTTTACTTCGCAATTCGTTCGTATCTGTACATTAAATTTGTTGGCTTCGCCTATGAGACAATTAATAATGGATAGCGAGGAATCAGATATTGGGAACATTCGTCCATCACTTTCAGTTTTCAACTTAACTCCTCTGTCATTGAACCAGTTTATAGTATCAGTCGTGAAGAATTGATGAAAAGCTTTCCGTACAAAATTTTCTCCTCTAGGATAGCTTTTTTTCATTTCATCAATGTTAAAACAAGCATGTGTAACATTGCATCTGCCGCCGCCTGACACTTTCACTTTAGATAACAATTTGGAAGTTTTTTCAATTATTATTACTTCCAGATTAGAACTCATTCTGGCGGCATTTACTGCGCAAAAAAAACCTGCGGCCCCTCCTCCTATTACAATTAATTTTTTCCTTTGTTGAACAGGCATTGGTGCATCTTAAATCATTATTTTATTCCGTTACCTTAAAGGCTTTCCGCTTTTAAATGATTGAGTGAAAATAAATTACTATTATTATTTTCTGCAGCTTCTATAGAAGTATAGTTTGAAAGTATATCTGCCTTACCTTTTTTCACACAAACATCATGTTCAAAATGTACAGATACTTTCCCGTCTTTTGTTCGAACAGTCCAACCATCTTTATCTGTATAAACATCCTTCTTACCGAGATTGATCATAGGCTCAATAGCCAGAACTAATCCTTCTTTTAATACAGGGCCGGAACCCCTTTTCCCATAATTTGGTACCTGCGGATCTTCATGCATGCTTTGTCCTAACCCATGACCAACTAATTCCCGCACCACACCGTAACCTTGCTTCTTTTCGGTATGCTCCTGTATCGCATAAGAAATATCGCCTATCCTGTTTCCT
>JBJMLT010000421.1:0-15610 GCA_045805165.1 Flavisolibacter sp. | reverse complement strand
AAGGGGGTGGATTTGATTATGATGAAAAAGTTCAGGATCTGTACGGAGGAAAAACAACCGGACAAAGATATTATCCATTAAAGTCATCCCGTCTTCATTATTTTGGTGGTACTACAGGCCATTGGGCGGGCTATTGCTCCACCTTCGATGAAATAGATTTTAAGAAAAGAGATTGGGTGCCGCACAGCGGTTGGCCTATTCAAAGAAAAGATCTGGATATATATTACGAAAGGGCGCAAAAGTATTTGGAACTTGGTCCATACAAATATGACGCATCTTATTGGCAAAAGCTAAATCCTTCTTTGCAGGGACTTCCCATTGACAACAATGTAGTTTGGAATAAAATGTGGCAATTTAGTCCCCCAACAAGATTTGGAACTAAATATAGAAACCCGATTGTAAAATCAAAGAACATTCATTTATATACATATGCAAATGTGGTAGACATTGTGGCAAATGAAAATGTATCGGATATAAATGAAGTTGTAGTAAAGAATTATGCCGGCAGGCAGCACAGGGTAAAAGCTAAATATTTTATTGTAGCCTGCTGTTCCATTCAGAATGCACGCCTGCTATTAAGTTCTAATAAGCAGGCGAAGAACGGTTTAGGGAATGATCATGACCTTGTCGGTCGCTTTTTTATGGAGCACCTGGAAATTAAATCAGCAGAAGCCTGGTTCACCAGATCTGTACCATTATCATTATATGAAATGAATTTTGGAGTTACAAAGGCTAGAGCGGAACTGGCTATTACCGAACAAAAACAAAGAGAACATAAGATCTTAAATGGAACTTCTTCATTCCTTCCACTCGCAATGGCACAGAATATCAGACCAATGATAGATGTATGGTCTACCGAGGATCCACGAAAGAATGCAATTAATTTATTCTCCGGTTTCCGTGAAGCAGCAAAAGTAGTTACTCATCAAAAAAGGCAGGGAATTGAATGGGCATTTGAATTGTTTACTCGGATCGAGCAGGCGCCTAATCCTGATTCAAGAATTACCCTGGATACAGAAAAAGATTCATTGGGCATGCCACGTTCCATTTTACATTGGGAACTTACTTCACTGGAAAAAAGAAGCATCAGGAAGATCTATGAATTAATCGGTCAGCAATTAGGAATAGCTGGCATAGGAAGAATTAAATTAATGGAATACCTGCAGGATGAAAAAGATAATTCGTGGCCTGAGTTTGCAGGTGCAGGATGGCATCATATGGGCACTACAAGAATGAGTGATGATCCAAAAAATGGAGTTGTGGATGCCAATTGTAAAGTTCATGGAATTGCTAATCTTTTTATGGCAGGAGCATCCTGTTATGTCACTGCTGCTGCTCCTAATCCTACTCTTACCCTGGTTGCGCTTTCTATCAGGCTATCAGATTACATTAAGAAAAGTATAAAGCTTAAATTGGCCAATACCAAATTAATTGCATGATGAAAAGAAGAGATCTCCTATAAAGAAGCAATAATTATCTTTACTTCAATTAAAGCTTTATAAAGATTATGTCAAGCGACACCATATCATTGGTTGCCAATCTTGCTCTTACTCTCTCCTTTATTGTAGCACTTATTTTTGGTGTAGCGCAGGTTAAGACTGCCTCCCGTGACCGCAGGGAACGACTTACTCTTGAAACATTGCGAAACTATCAGACAAGGGAATTTGCAGAATTGATTCAGTATGTTACCAACAAGACCATGCCTGCCAATACAAAAGAATTTCGGGCGCTTTCAGCTGATGAGCAGGTGATGTTCATTCAATTCGGACAGGAAATGGAATCACTTGGTATTCTGGTAGCTGAAAGGCTTATAAATATTGACCTGGTAGATAAAACCTTAGGATCATTAGTAACCACTACCTGGGAAAAGTATAAAACATTATTCCTTGATATGCGGGAACACCAACCGGATCCTTTCCTGGGTGAATATTTTCAATGGCTTGCCG
Source organism: Flavisolibacter sp. (assembly GCA_045805165.1). Lineage (GTDB taxonomy): Bacteria > Bacteroidota > Bacteroidia > Chitinophagales > Chitinophagaceae > Flavisolibacter. The sequence continues at coordinate 13,664 of JBJMLT010000421.1, read as the reverse complement.
AAAGAATTGATAAGAGAATGAAAGAACAACCCCGTGAACCATTTTATAAGTCAAAAGTCTGAAAGGATTTAAACATTAGTTGGTATCCTCAGGGTAGCAACACTTTTATGCTTGAAGAATCTGCACTTGATCCCGCATAAGGCAATTTGAAATTGTCTTCTATTGTACGCAATAGATTATAATGATTAATATTCTGATCATTAAATGAATGGTTCAATTTTCCTGAAATAGCCAAAGTAAGTATATGATTCGCAGGTGAATCATCATCCTCATCGAAAGTGAGTATAAATAAATTATTCGTGGAACTTACCTGATCTGCAATAGAGGAAAGATTGTCTTTTAACCATTTATCACTATCTGCAATGCTGCCATCGTGCATGTTATGAAGAAGGTCCGGTATAATAATAGATACGTTAGGTAATTTTGAAAGATCGCTCACAAAGCTTGAGAATGGTTGATTGATTTCTGCAGGAATTCCATTTGTTGCTGCCCCCTGCCAATTTACCCAGGGATTGAGAGGACGGACATAATTATTATATTTTATTCCTGTATATCCAACAGAGGGAAGGTCTTCGCAATAGCCTTTAAATGTAAATCCCTTCTGAATTAATGAAGCTCCTAGATTGGCAGTGGTAAAAGGAGTATTAACGGCTGGAAAATCGCTTGTAACACCCTGATTAGATCCCGAATACAGGCATATGTAATTAGGCTGACTGGGATGAGTAACACCATGAGAATTTGAAAATGTAATCGTGTGCGACTGGCCGATCAATTGATTTATAAATGGCGCATCATTATTTCCAACTATTTGGGTATAGGAATGATTTTCAAGAATAACTAGGACAACATGGCTATAAACGGGAGTAAATGAGTTCCCATTATTGGAAGACGATTTATCTTTCGAACATGAAGCCACCAATACACCAGATAAAATGCAGATAGTCCATCTCCAATTCATAGAACAATTTAATAAATGCATGTGATGTTTGCTTAAATAACCATGCCTAATGTAACTTGGTGCAGGCTCTTTGCTTATTTAGAGCTAATCAAATGAAAGTTGTTCTTTTTTGTCTACTTTCTTTTTCATTGCTTGTATGTGCTGGAATAAAAGCACAGAATTGTACTTGTAATGCTTTAATGCCCATAAGATTGCAGCCAAGGGGAATAGAGAAAAATAAGCTGCAGGACAACTTTTCTAAATATTCACTTAATACTATAAGTATATACGATATTTATAAATGGCAGGATCATTACAATAATATAACAAGCGGCATTTCATGGAATCCCAATAGTATAAAAAGTAAAAGAAGAGTAGCCACTCCTGAGGATAGTATTTATGTATTAAAAGGTTATCTGTGGTTCGTTCATAAAATTGGCTTCGATTGCGATTACCATATAGAAATAGGAGATAAGGATAGTGCTGCAACCAGGATAATTGTTGAAGTGCCCTATACAAATCCTGCCGTTCAGAAAAAGATCAAAGAGCATCTGGATAGTTTGGCTCTACCTATTATGGGGTGCAATGAAAAAAATGAAAAGAAAGCCCATTTTACAAAAGGATTACCTGTGCTGGTATATGGATTTGGATTCTATGATTCATTCCATAAGGTTAATAAAAGCCATGGAGATGAACACACAAAAAAATACCTGTGGGAGATACATCCTGTAACGGATATTGTATTTTTAAATGAATAATGAAATACTTCATTAAGAAGTTCTATTCGTGCAAAACTGTTAGGAAATGAAAAGAATGCTATTAATAATTGGGTTATTGGTTGTATGCCTTATTATGGTTGATAATCTTCATGCCCAGAATAATTTAATAACAAATATCCCCAGCCGTACCGGTAAATCTTTGAATGGAAAATGGCAATATATAATTGATCCTTATGAAACCGGCTTTTATGATTACCGCTTTAAGGAAAAAAGGCAAAATGATCCCGAAGCTTATTGGAACAGCTATACTCCTAAAAATAAAACCGATAGAAAAGAATTTGGCTATAGTGATAAGTATTCCATAATGGTTCCAGGTGACTGGAACCACCAAAACCCCCAGTTTCTTTATTATGAAGGAACTGTTTGGTATCACAAGTCATTTGATTTTTCCAGGGCAAGAAAGCAGGACAGGGTATTTATTTATTTCGGAGCTGTAAATTACCGTGCAGATGTTTATTTGAACGGAATAAAGTTGGGTGAGCACAAAGGTGGCTTTACTCCTTTCAATTTCGAAGTTCCTGATTCTATATTAAAGGCTAAAGACAATTCCCTTGTTCTCAGAGTGGATAATAAGCGCTTTACAGATGAAGTCCCAACTGTTAATACAGATTGGTGGAATTATGGAGGCATAACAAGGGATGTAAAAATAATTGAAGTTCCTCCAGCTTTCATTCAGGATTATAATATACAATTAAAAAAGCCCGCTCCGGGCAAAGCTCCTTTATCTGATAATGCGGAAGTGGTAGGATGGATTAAATTTAACGGAAACAACATAGATAGATCATTCACTATTTCCATTCCGGAATTAAATTACCATCAGTCATTTACAACTAAAGATAGCTTGCTTTCATTTCAGCTTTCAGTTTCCCATATTCAGTTATGGTCACCGGAACACCCTAAGCTATACAAGGTTATTTTTAAATCTGCAGATGAACAATTGGAAGACAGAATTGGCTTTCGCACAATAGAAGCATATGGTAAGCAGGTGCTTTTGAATGGTAAGCCAATTTTCATGAGAGGAATTTGCATTCATGCAGAAATACCCCAACAAATACGACGTGCATATAGTAAGTCCGATGCTTTGCAATTATTAGGGTGGGCCAAAGAGCTTGGATGTAATATGGTTAGATTGGCCCATTACCCTCATGATGAGAATATGACCCGTATGGCCGATTCATTAGGTATTTTGGTATGGTCAGAAATACCTGTTTACTGGACCATAGATTTTAGCAACCCTGAAGTTTTTGAAAAAGCAAAAGCGCAGCTTACTGAAATGATAACCCGCGACCATAACAGGGCTAGCGTAATCATTTGGTCAGTTGGCAACGAAACTCCGGTTAATTCAGTCCGCACAGATTTTATGCGACGACTTATTACTACAGCCAGAGAATTAGATCCATCCCGAATGATATCAGCAGCTCTTGAAGTAAATTACGGTTCAGGTAAAGGAACAAACATGCTCGATGATCCTCTTGGTGAATATGTAGACCTGGTAGCTTTTAATGAATATCTTGGATGGTATGGTGGCCTTCCTTCCGATTGTCGTAAAGCCAATTGGGGTATTCCATACAATAAGCCAATGTTTATAAGCGAAACAGGAGCCGAAACTCTCAGTGGGTATCATGCTGACTCACTGACCCGCTGGAGTGAAGAATACCAGGAATGGTATTATAAAGAACAGATTGCTATGTTAAAAAGAATGCCTGATAATTTTGTTGGTATCTCTCCATGGATACTTGTTGATTTCAGATCTCCTAAAAGAAATAATCCTGTTTTCCAGGAAGGATGGAATAATAAAGGATTAATAGGTCATAACGGCAAAAGAAAGAAAGCTTTTTATGTGCTCAAAAACTATTACACAAATATTAAGAACCAATAGCTAAATACTAATGCAATATGAATAAACGTATATTCTTTTTTTTCCTGTTCATAATTTCATTAAAGATCTATGGACAAAATACGATTGAGATAGAAGCTGATTCAGCGAAACTAAAGATCAGCCGTTTCATTTATGGGCATTTTGCCGAGCATCTGGGTCATCTTATTTATGGTGGATTATATGTAGGCGATTCCAATACACGTATTCAAAATACTCAAGGCATTAGAAACGATATTATACAAGCATTGAAGAAACTAAAAGTGCCTGTATTAAGATGGCCGGGAGGATGCTTTGCCGATACCTATCATTGGAGAGATGGAATAGGACCCAGAGATAACAGGCCTTCGATTGTTAATACCAACTGGGGTGGTGTAACTGAAGACAACAGCTTTGGTACTCATGATTTCTTAAATCTGTGTGAGTTAATTGGTGCGGAGCCTTATATATCTGGTAATGTTGGAAGCGGTACAGTACGTGAGCTGGCAGACTGGGTTCAGTATACTAATTTTCAGGGTAAGAGTCCTATGTCAGATCTAAGAAAACAAAATGGAAAAGATAGTACCTGGAAAGTAAGATATTGGGGAATAGGAAATGAAGCATGGGGCTGTGGAGGCAATATGACACCGGAACATTATTCTGATGTTTACAGAACATACGCCACCTATATGGGGAATGTTTCATCTACAAGATTATTTCTGATCGCTTCAGGTGCAAGCGATGATGATTATCATTGGACCGAGACCCTTATGAAGAATATTCCTTTGCATTTAATTAATGGAGTTGCTATGCATCACTATTCTGTTTTGAACTGGAACAATAAAGGATCTGCAACCAATTTTAATGAAGACCAATATTTCGGTATAATGAAGAGAGCTTTACTAATGGATGAATTTGTTAAGAAGCACAAGGCCATTATGGATAAATATGACCCGCAAAAAAGGGTAGCTCTGGTTGTCGATGAATGGGGAGGCTGGTATGATGTTGAACAAGGCACCAATCCAGGCTTTCTTTATCAGCAGAATACAATGCGGGATGCAATGATCGCTGGTGTTACTCTTAATATATTCAATAATAATTGTGACCGTGTGCGAATGGCGAACCTTGCCCAGATGGTAAATGTATTGCAGGCAGTTATTCTTACTAAAGATGAAAAAATTATATTAACACCTACCTATCATGTAATGGAGATGTATAATGTTCATCAGGATGCTCGCCTTTTACCTATTGTTTTGAAAACGAATGAATATACTTTAGGTAATGAACGCCTGCCTGCTATTTCAGCATCAGCTTCAAAAGATAGCTCGGGAATTACACATATTTCCCTTGTCAATATAGATTCAAAAAAAGAAAATGAAGTTGATATTTCATTACCAGGTGCAACATTTAATTCTGTTTCGGGTACAATACTTACCTCACAAAAGATCCAGGACCATAATACATTTGAAGAACCTGAAAAAGTAAAGCCATCATTATTTAAAGGTTATATTGTCAATGGAAAGAAACTTAAAGTAAAGATGCCTCCATTTTCTGTTGTAGTACTTGAATTAAAATAATTTAATTAATTCTGATTATGGAGGAGAACAAATTTCGCAGCTCCGGATGGTTTGGACGAAAGGGCAAAGATGGATTCATCTATAGGGCATGGATGAAAAAGCAGGGCATTCCTTCTTATGAATTAAAGGATAAGCCTGTAATTGGTATATGTAATACATGGTCTGAGCTTACTCCTTGTAATTCTCATTTCCGCGATCTTGCTGAATGGGTAAAAAGAGGGGTTCTTGAAGCTGGAGGATTCCCAGTCGAATTTCCGGTAATGTCTTTAGGTGAAACATTAATTAAACCTACAGCCATGCTTTACAGGAACCTGGTTAGCATGGATGTGGAAGAATCGATACGTGCCAATCCGTTAGATGGAGTCGTACTACTTTGCGGATGTGATAAAACCACTCCCGCTCTTGTTATGGGTGCCTGCAGTGTGGATCTTCCTTCCATTGTTGTTTCCGGGGGACCAATGCTTACCGGAAGACATAGAGGAAAAAGCATAAGTACAAGCGATGTATGGCGATTTAGTGAAGAAGTGAGATCTGGCCATATGACCGATGAAGAAATGATGTTGGCTGAAGCGGGAATGTGCAGAAGTGATGGTCATTGTGCAGTAATGGGAACAGCTTCCACTATGGCCTGCATGGTAGAATCGCTTGGACTTTCACTTCCACATAATGCTGCAATACCTGCTCCGGATAGCAACCGAAAAATAATTGCTCAGATGTCAGGGATAGAAATTGTGAGTATGGTTAAAAACAATCTGAAGTTATCAGATATTCTTAAACGCAAAGCATTTGAAAATTCAATTAAAGTAAATGCAGCTATTGGTGGATCTACCAATTTTGTATTGCATCTGCTCGCCATTGCCGGAAGAATTGGAGTACCGCTTACAATTGATGATTTTGATAAATTCTCTTTGGGTATTCCGCTCATAGCTAACATGCAGCCATCTGGTTCTTATTTTATGGAAGATTTTTACTATGCGGGTGGATTGCCTGCTGTTATGAAAGAATTGTTGCCTTTACTTCATAAAGATTGCATTACCGTAAATGGTAAAACTATTGGCGAAAACTATGAGAGCTCAGTTTCATTTAATGCGGATGTAATTTCTACAGTTAATAAGCCATTTAACATTACTTCAGGAATTATTGTATTGAAAGGAAATATTTGCGAGAATGGAGCAGTAATTAAACCTTCCGCGGCAAGCAGCCATTTAATGCAGCATACAGGTAAAGCGGTAGTATTTGAAGATATTGATGATTATAAAACAAAAATCAATGATGATGCATTGGATGTAGATGAAAACAGCATTCTTGTTTTGAAAAATGTGGGACCTAAAGGCTATCCGGGTATGCCGGAAGTAGGTAATTTGGGACTTCCTGCAAAGCTTTTAGCAAAAGGAGTAAAAGATATGATTCGAATATCTGATGGCAGAATGAGCGGAACAGGATTTGGCACTGTAGTACTTCATGTTTCACCAGAAGCTGCAGCAGGCGGAACGCTGAATATAGTTCAGGATGGTGATGAAATTACAATTGATGTTAATAAACGTATTCTTAATTTAAATATATCCAAAGAGGAAATTGAAAAAAGGAAGAGGAACAAAAAGAAAGAAGGATCATTTTCAAATAGGGGATATGTTCACCTATATCAATATCATGTCGAACAAGCACATTTGGGAGCAGACTTTGATTTTTTAAAGGGTAGCTCAGGTAGTGAGGTCACGAAAGATTCGCATTAACGTTTCAATCGCCAATCGTCAATTTCCCTAAATCGTAATATCGTAAATGGGAATGGCTGATAGCTTAATGCCGAAAGCCGATAGCATTTATTATGGATCATAAAAATAAAGTAGCAATTGTTACGGGAGCTGGGCAGGGGATAGGCTTTGAAATATGCCGGAAGCTTGCTGCTTCGGGTGCATCAATAGTTTTAAATGATATCGATTCAGACCTGGCATTTGAAGCTGCTAAGAAAATCTCTTCTGAAAATTATAATTGCATAGCTGCCCCTGGTGATTCAAGTAAGATTGATGTAATAAATTCTTTAGTTGAAACAGCTGTGAAGAAATTTGGCAAGCTCGATATTGCCATCGCTAATTCCGGAATAACTCTATTTGGAGATTTTTTTACTTATACGCCAGAAGCTTTCAATAGAGTAATGCAGGTAAATCTGTTAGGGACCTTTTTTATCGCCCAGGCGGCAGCAATTCAAATGAAAAGCCAGGGTACAGGTGGCTCATTATTGTTCATGTCATCTGTTACAGGTCATCAGGCGCATAAAAATCTTGCGGCTTATGGAATGAGTAAGGCAGCCCTGGAAATGTTAGCTAAAAATTTAGTTATCGAGATTTCCCCTTACAGGATCAATGTGAATACCGTTGCTCCGGGCGCTACATTAACAGAAAGAACAATAACCGATGATCCTGCTTATCAAAAAACCTGGTCATCCATTACTCCAATGGGTCGGCCTGCAACAGTGAATGACATTGCAAATGCTGCTTTATTTCTCGTTTCAGAAGATGCAAGACATATTACAGGACAGTCATTAATAATAGATGGTGGTTGGACATGTATTAGTCCTTCTCCATTTAAAGATTAAAGCTTATAAAAAAAGTATGAGAAGATTTGATCAACAGATCGCCATTATTACAGGAGGAGCAGACGGACTGGGAAAAGGGATTGCTGAAAGAATAGCCTCGGAAGGAGGAACGGTCGTACTATTTGATTTCAATAAAGAACTATTAAATAGTACCATAGATGAATTCAGGAACAAGGGATATGAGGCTAAAGGATATCATGTTGATGTCTCTTCCGAAGAAATGGTCCTTAATGCTATAAATAAGGTAGAAGAATTATTTGGCAGAATAGATATTATGGTAAACTCTGCTGGTATTGTTGGCCCTACCAACACCAAAATAACAAATTATGCTGTCGAGGCTTTTGATGAGATTTATAAAGTAAATCTTAGAGGAAGTTTTTTAATGTCCAAGTATACATTAAAGGTAATGGAGAAAAGAAATTATGGTCGCATATTATTGATCGCTTCTATTGCGGGGAAGGAAGGTAACCCTTTTATGGTTGGATACTCAGCTACCAAAGCGGGCGTAACCGGACTGGTGAAGGGGATAGGAAAAGAGTACGCAGAAACGGGAATTACTATAAATGGTTTGGCCCCTGCTGTAATTAAAACTACCATGAATGATAATACAGCACCGGAGCAGCTTGCTTATATGACAGCTAAAATTCCAATGAAGCGTTTAGGCACCGTACAGGAGGTTGCAGCTATTTCAGCCTGGATTGTTTCTAAGGAATCAAGTTTCAATACGGGCTTTGTTTTTGATATATCTGGTGGCAGGGCTACCTATTGAATCAAATAATCCACATCAATATTAACAGCATTGATTTCTTTAAATTAAGGTGTTTTAATTAGAAATACTGTTGTTATTTTAGAGGATTGAATAATGATTGCGTTGTAAAAAAACATTCATGAAACTTCACCTTATTGATTACCTCATAATTGCTCTCTATTTTTTATTTGTTGTTGGAATTGGATTTCTCTTAAAGAGGAAAATAAAGACCGGTAACGACTTTTTGATGAGTAACCGAAGCATTCCGCTGTGGATTACTTCTCTTGCATTTATTTCAGCCAATTTAGGAGCGCAGGAAGTTCTTGGAATGGCTGCCAACGGCGCTAAATATGGAATTTATACAGCTCACTTTTATTGGATAGGTGCTGCTATTGCAATGGTATTTTTAGGTGTTTACATGATGCCTTTTTATTATGGTAGCAAGGCTAGAAGTGTTCCTGAATATTTAAAGCTTCGGTTTGATGAAAAGACAAGAACCTTTAATGCATTGACATTCGCTGTTATGACCGTTTTTTCGTCCGGTATTTCACTATATGCTCTTGCCATGCTGATGCAGACAGTACTGGGATGGAATTTTGACGTTTCAATCTGGCTTGCGGCAGGAATTGTACTTGTGTATACTTATTTAGGAGGATTAACCAGCGCAGTATATAATGAGGTATTGCAATTCTTTCTTATTGTTTTAGGAATTGCACCTCTCGTATATATAGGTTTTCATCTCGCTGGCGGAATTAGTGGCATCAGCAATAATGTAGCTCATGCTAAATTACATATATGGAAAGGGATGGATAGTCCGGAACACAACCCAATGGGCGTGGATGCCTTCAGCCTGATCTTTGGATTAGGGTTCGTACAGTCTTTTGGATATTGGTGTACTGACTTCCTCGTTGTGCAAAGAGCCATGATATCTAAAAATCTGAATTCAGCAAGACTTACTCCAATTATTGCTGGCTTTCCAAAGATCATTATGCCTGTTATAGTTATTCTTCCGGGAATTATTTTATTGGCACTGCAAAAACAATTTTCCGGCTTTGATCTACCAGTAAATGCTAACGGAGCAACAGATTATAATATGACCCTTCCTTTATTATTATCTAAATTATATCCGAGTGGTATATTGGGAGTTGGGATCACTGCATTGATCGCTTCTTTTATGTCGGGTATGGCAGGTAATGTCACGGCATTTAATACTGTATGGACTTTTGATATCTATCAATCACATATTAATAAAAGAGCTTCAGAAAAACATTATTTAACCGTAGGAAAAATAACAACCGTTGTTGGAGTTTTAATTTCTATAATGACGGCGTATGTAGCCAAAGGATTTAATTCCATAATGGACCTTTTGCAATTGGTATTCAGTTTTGTAAATGCTCCTTTATTCGCTACTTTCTTTTTAGGGATGTTCTGGAAAAGAACAACTTCGAATGGAGCTTTTTGGGGTTTGTTATCTGGTACCGCTGCTGCAACCCTAACTCATGGTTTAACAGTAGCAGAAGGGAAGGGAGGATGGTTGGGACATGTACATACATTTTACTCCGGAGTAAGCCAGGCTTTTAATATTGCAGGCATTGCATTTATTGCCTGTTTTTTAGTTACTGTAATTGTTAGTCTGATGACTAAGCCAAAAAAGGATGAAGAACTTACAGGCTTGGTCTACGCCCTAACTCCAAAACAACATGACAGGGCAAAGGTCTGTTACAAAAATCCACTATGGTTAGGCATGATTGTGCTTTTAATAGCACTGGTTTTTAATATTATTTTATATTAATCTATTATGAATAAATTATTAGATCTGCGTTTTGTGATTGGCTTGTTCTTTCTTGTGGTCGGTGTGCTTCTTTTAGGTTATAGTTTCGTTTCGGAAAACAAAGCACGAAACGTGACAGAAGTTAACCGCTGGTGCGGTATTGTATTCATTCTTTTTGGTGTATTTATGAATATATTACGAAAATCTGCTGATAAGGTAAATGATAAGCTAAGCTAATCTAATTGAATTATTGAATTGCATTTACCCACTCTTCTATTTTAATAACTTCAGCCTGCCTTGGAAATACTTTTGTTATTAATACACGATGAACTTCTTCATCCATATCTGCACAGCCGTTCGCTAATACAGTTAAGGCATAATCTTTATCAGCAGCTTCCCTGACTGTCGATAATACAACTCCGGAAGTTGCAATGCCTGCAAGTACCAAATGTTGAATTCCAGATGCTCTTAATACTACTTCCAGATCGCTTCCTGTAAATGCACTGATTCGCCTTTTAATAATAACAATTTCATTTGGCAACGGAGCTATGGGATCATGGATCTTCATTTTTTCTTTAAGATCCCCTTTAGTCCATCTTTCTTTAGAAGCTGTGAAGGATTTATTATTCGGACTTATTTCAGGTGCACCTTCCCTAAAGCCTACGACTACATAAATTACTTTAATATTTTTTTGTCTTGCTGCTTTAATGGCTTCGGAAACATGTTGCATAAATGAGTCAGCATCCGGAATCATGCTTACTATTGCGGCCTGCATATCCATTATTAGAAGCGCAGTTTTTTGTTTATCGTATTCCATTTTATTTTTCTATTTGAATTATTAACTGAGGAACACCGGTTCTAATGCAAGTTAATATGGTCAGTTACTAATAATTGAATAGAAAACTTTTTTAGGCTTAAGGTTTCTATCAAAAAGAAGAGGGTAATCCTTCCTTCCACGAACAGGAAAATTATCAAGCCAGCTATTACGATCGGAAACATTCCAGAATGTAACACCGTTAATGTATTTGCGATATTTTTTGAAAAGGTCAAAGCACATTTTATACTCTTCTAATTGTTTTAGTTCTTTGTCAGAGGAGAATGTAGTGTCAGCATCTTCAGGTTTTCTTGGCCTTGCATTATGTTCTTTAGGATAAACGGATATGTCCAGTTCAGTTATCTGTAATATAAGGCCGCTTTCTGCAAACCGTTTTAAAGTACTATCTAATTGTTCTCTGGAAGGTTCATTAATGGCCCAATGACCCTGGAGTCCTACACCATTTATCGGAACTCCTGTTTCTTTCAGATGTGTTACCAACTTAAATATCTTTTCTCTTTTGGTTTTACTTATTTCATTATAATCATTATAGAATAGCAGCGCTTTTGGATCTGCTTCATGAGCATATTGAAATGCTTTCGTTATATATTCTTCTCCGCATATTTTATACCATTCCGAATTTCGTAAATATTCTTCTGGTTTATCCGAAATTGCTTCATTCACTACATCCCATGCATAGATTTTTCCCTTGTAGCGGCCCACAACATGATTAATATGATCTTTCAGCCTTTTAAGCAAAACATCTTTAGAAGCAGCTTGTCCGGTTGAGTCTTTAAATACCCATGCTGGTGTTTGATTATGCCAGCAAAGATTATGTCCTCTTATCCGCAAATGATGTGAAACAGCAAATTGTACTATGGAATCGGCATGGGAAAAGTTATAATGGTTTTCGGCAGGATGAATGGGTCCCCATTTCATATCGTTTTCCGGAGTAATGCTATTGAATTGCTTTAATATAAATGCTCCTTCTTCCCCCTGAATATTATGAATATTAACAGCAACCCCAATAGGAAAATATTTTTTAAAATGATCTTTTAAAGTAATTGTAGAATCCAGAGGAACTAATAATTGGTAACCTTTTGTTACTGCAGATTGGAAACTAATTGATATAATAAGAAGTATAATAAATTGAAAAATTATTTTTTTCATCCTTAATAAATTAATTGTTGTAGGTTATTTAAAATATCGACTTGCAAATTCAATAAAGAATGGCCAGTTGGGCCCTGTTGTATGTCCGCCACTATGTTGCCTGAACGCAATATCTCCATTAATTAATGCGGTTTCCATTGGTGGAAATTCAGTTGTGCCAAAATCTTTTTTTCCTAAAAGCCTATATACTGATCCCGCATAAGCTCCTCCAAGGAACATTCCTTTTGCATCAACCCAGTTGCCTTCAACTTTAGGCGAGCCAGAACTTATAAAAACAGGTCGTGGTGCACATAGAGCTACTAATTCATGTGCATCTACCGGTAGATCATTCGGAGTTAATGGTCCGGCATACTTAATAAAATTACCGGCGAACCAATGATATTCTGCTGAGGAAGCCAAATTTTCAACCTGCTCCCCGAATACTCGCCTTAGTATTTTTGTACCTCCAGCGCCTGAAGATCCTATAAACGCAATTGCAAATCTGGGTTCATATGCCATAGTAACAATAGCTGCTTTGCCATACCTGGAGAGACCTTCTATCCCAACATGTTTTGCATCTACTGATTTATCTGTTTCAAAATAATCCAGTGCTCTGCTTGCTCCCCAGGCCCATGCTTTTAAAGTTCCCCAATCATCCGGCTTTCTGGGCTGTCCTTTATTTACAAGGCCAATGATTCCCTGTCGCAATCCAGCTCCATTATCTGCCTGATAACTTGCCGGAATTATAATAGCATATCCCCAGCCTTTCGCTAGCAATTGTTGTTGCCATGTTGGTCCTGGCGGTACGGGCAAGCGAAAGCCAGGAGGAAAAACAAATCCAAATTCCATTATTACAGGAACCGCACCTTTTGCATTTGCAGGTGTTGTTAATGTAAGATCAATATTTACTGAAATTGCCGGATAAGATAAATTATCAACTTCACCGGTAAGCTTTTTTGTAACAATAGCATATTTACCATTCATTTCATTTACTACGCTAATTACTTTCCAATTCACTTTGGGTAAATTTTTTGGAACCCTTCCATAAATTTCCCTGTCAAAGTCTTCCGCTATTTCAGGCCTTCTTTTATCCCACCATGTTTTTGCATCTTTAACTTTTTGTCCATTTTTTAAAAGTAAAGGATCTGGTAATCTTGTATATGGAGAAGCTATCGATTCATCAATATTTGCAGCATTAGGTGCCTGCGGATTTCCTGATGGACCTGCCCTCAATGTATCAATATGCAGCATTTGCATCATTAACCGATGATCTTCTTCAGAAAGTCTCCTTATACTATCAGTATAATGTCTTCTTTGAATGCTATCGGTTATTCTTTGAGTTTGGCCTGACCCTTGCTTACTTGATAGTACAAAAGATGTGAAAAAAAGTATAGAAAATATATTTTTCATTAGGTTATTATTACTGCTGTTGATTATTTTT
>JBJMLT010000420.1:0-4090 GCA_045805165.1 Flavisolibacter sp. | reverse complement strand
GGTGCCAATTCCAAATGCTATTGATCCAAAAGCTCCATGGGTAGATGTATGGCTGTCTCCGCAAACAATGGTCATTCCCGGTTGAGTAATTCCCAATTCCGGACCTATTACATGCACAATACCCTGATAAGGATGACCAAGTCCATATAGTTCTATACCATGTTTTTTGCAGTTGGTGATCAATTGATCTACCTGCATTCTGGATAAGCGATCCCTGATAGGCAAATGTTGATCGATGGTTGGTACATTATGGTCAGCTGTAGCAACTACTTGTTTGGGCCTGAAAACAGTTAATCCTCTTTTTTCAATTCCCGAAAATGCCTGAGGACTCGTTACCTCATGAATAAAATGCTTGTCTACATATAATACATCAGGACCATCCTGAATGGATTTTACGATATGCTTATCCCAGATCTTTTCAAATAATGTCTTTCCCATATTAACCTTTATGCTACTGCAACTTGTTTATAATGTTTAGCAAGCTGTAAAAGATCTTCTTCCTTTACCTCTTTCTTTATATCTGCTATTTTTAAAAATTCCGGGTACAACACATCAATATCATTTCTATTGTAATGGAATCCTAATTTCTGAAAGCGATAGGCAAGTGCGCTTCTTCCGCTTCGTGCTGTTAGAACGATCTTGCTTTCTTCTGCACCAACCTCATTCGGATTAATTATCTCATAAGTTGTAGCGTCTTTTAGAAAGCCATCCTGGTGAATTCCTGAAGAATGTGAAAAAGCGTTTGCTCCAACAATTGCTTTGTTCGGCTGAACCGGCATTCGCATGATTTCTGAAACCTGTCTGCTTAAGGGATTTAATTGTTTGGCGTTTACATCCGTATATAATCCCAGGTGTTTGTGTTGCTTTAATATCATAACAACTTCTTCAAGAGAAGTATTGCCAGCTCTTTCACCAAGGCCATTAATAGTGCACTCAATTTGGCGGGCGCCATTTATAACACCTGCAATGGAGTTAGCAGTGGCCAGGCCAAGATCATTATGACAATGGCACGAAAGAATAGCTTTGTCTACATTGGGAACATTATTAATTAGAAAAGCCATCTTTTCACCATACTGCTGCGGAAGACAATAACCAGTGGTATCAGGAATATTTACAGTAGTGGCACCAGCTTTAATAACAGCCTCAACCACACGGGCAAGATATTCATTATCAGTTCTGCCTGCATCCTCCGCATAAAATTCAACGTCATCAGTAAATTTTCTCGCCCATTTTACACATTGAATGGCTCTTTGGATGATCTCTTCACGGGTGGAATTGAATTTCCCCCTGATATGATGGTCAGAAGTTCCAATTCCTGTATGGATCCTTGGTCTTTTTGCATATTTAAGGGCCTGCGCAGCTACTTCTATATCCTTTTCAACAGCACGGCTCAAAGCGCAAACAGTCGCTTCTTTAATTAAAGATGCTATTTTACTTACTGATTCAAAATCACCAGGACTGGAAATAGGAAAACCTGCTTCAATGATATCTACTCCCAGACTTTCGAGTTCCAATGCTAATTCCAGTTTTTCAGAAGTATTTAATTTACAGCCGGGCACCTGTTCACCATCACGTAAAGTGGTGTCAAAAATGTATACTTTATTTGTAGGCATAATTTAAAAAGTAAAAAATGGGAGGATATAATTATTCAACGATTGCTTGCTACAATTTAATTGATACCCTCCCTTTCCGAAATTAGACTGACATAATCAGTCAGACTAATAAAAATCTTTGCATATTTACAGAACTGAAGTAGGTATATTTTAATTAAACTTGCTGATTTACAGCTATTTGTACACCAAATAAATACCATGCCTAACCGGTCAACAGATACTTTGTTTCAATTGATCCATTCGCTTCAAAAGGGTGAAAAGCGGAATTTTAAGCTATATGCTAAAAGAAATACCGCAAATGAAGACTTGCGTATTGTACAGCTATTTGATGCCATGGATAAAATGAAAGAATACGATGAAAATGCTCTGTTAAAAAAGAATCCTTCTATTAAAAAGCAACAGCTTTCTAATATTAAAGCTCAACTATACAAGGAGTTGCTGGCGAGCCTTCGACTTCTGGAAAGCGAAGAAAACGTAGATATTCAACTTCATGAACAATTGGATTATGCCCGCATACTATATAATAAAGGATTATATCACCAAAGCTTAAAAACTCTTGATCGCATCAAGGAATATGCAAGGAAATATAACCAGATCAGTTTCCTGACCCAGGTGCTATTCTTTGAAAAGAAAATAGAATCACTGCATATAACACGCAGTATGCAGGATAGGGCAAGCCGCCTCTCTGCAGAAGCTAATGAGGTAAACAGAGATATAGCATTGATAACAGAATTGTCAAACCTGTCTCTGGAATTATATAGCTGGTATATTAGGCACGGACATGCACGCAACGAGAACGATGAAAAGCAACTTAATGATTATTTCCACAGTCATTTACCTTCAGATCCATCTGAGGTAAAGACCTTCTACCAGAAACTGTATTTTTTTCAAAGCTATACCTGGTATGCCTTTATAAGACAGGATTTCTTATTGTATTATAGATATACCCAAAAATGGGTGGATCTGTTCTATAATGAGCCGGATATGATCAATATAGAAACGGCTAATTATATTAAGGGAATGCATAATCTTATGAATGCCCATTTTGACCTCAGAAATTTTAAAAAGTTTGATGATACTCTGCTTCGCTTTGAAAAATTTGCCGAATCGGATATTGTTGAAAGTAATGATAACAACAGGATACAGGTATTTATTTATTTGTACATAGCCAAGATCAACAAGCATTTTATGCATGGCACTTTCCAGGAAGGATTGAAGTTGGTGCCATACATAGAGGAAAAGTTAAAAGAATTTTCACTTTACCTGGATAGTCATCGGATATTAGTATTCTATTATAAGATAGCATCATTGTATTTTGGCACAGGGAATTATAGTAAGGCTATTGACTATTTGAATAGGATCCTTAATTGGAAGCTTGACCTCAGGAATGATCTTCAGGCTTATGCAAGATTACTTCACATGATTGCTCATTACGAAATGGGCAACTATGATATCCTGGAATCGTTAATTAAATCGGTCTATAGGTTTATGGCGAAAATGGAAAACTTAAGTACTATAGAAGTGGAGATTTTTAAATTCATCAGGAATTCATTTCATTTATCGGCAAGAGAATTAAAGCCTGCCTTTATTGAATTGCTGAATAAATTAAAAGGCCTTGAGAAAAACCCTCTTGAAGCAAGAGCGTTATCTTATTTGGATATCATTTCCTGGCTGGAAAGTAAGGTCAATGGAGATTCCGTCGATAAGATCATAAGGGAGAAATACCTTGGCTCTTCAAAGGCCCACCTCACTAATTAACTTAATTAACCCAATCAACAAAAAAAAAGAAGCCATCCACTTTTCAGCAGATGGCTATTCCTAATAATTCATGGAGGTAGGAAAAAAACGGGTCTGAATTGTACCAGCTTTTGGTACTCCATTATGTTATTATAGCACCCACTGTTACCAATTACCATGCAGTAATGCCAATAATTTTTGTTAATGCCGGGAAAAATAATTTCTTTAACCAAATGAAATCCTTAAAGAATTTGAAGAAATTCTGAAGCTAAAAGATTAAGTTTATAATCAGTTGTTCAGCTTGCGATCCTTCCTTACTTTATGTAAGTTTATTAATCCTTTTAAAACCATACCTGATGCAAAAGATCACTCTTCAATTTCCTACCTTGTCCGACCTGGCCCATTTTTCAAAAACCATTCAATCCGGGTTCTTTATGAATACCAGTAAGCTCACCTTAACCGGTTATTTCTCACATTCAGCTGTCGATCTGGCTATAAAAACATTTAACGCAACAGAGATCCAGACCACAGATAAAGTGTATACCTATAATTAACACCGAAAAGCACTAATAAGTCAAAAGTCAAATACGAAGTATTCGACGAGACCATTAAAAATCAATTATCCAAAAGTCAAAAATCAAAAAATCTATTTCCCGGAACTCCCGCATATAACGACTTTTATAATAACTAAGGTCTTGAAGCTAGTAGCTAATAGCTAATAGCTGGCTAGTAGCTAACAG
>JBJMLT010000419.1:0-5105 GCA_045805165.1 Flavisolibacter sp. | reverse complement strand
TCTTGCAGGTGGAGAAGAGCAAAAAATAGTAGCCGGAACTTTAAAGAAGGGTGGAATATTGGTTAGCACAGTTGGAATAACAGATAAAGATCTTTTAGATGAAAAAGGTATTAAAGGAAAATCTTTTATGGCACAATCAAAACCAGAAGATCTGAAAGAAATTGCTTCTTTAATTGATAAAGAAAAAGTAAAACCTATCATTTCAAAAGTGCTGCCATTGCAGAAAGCAGATGAAGCTCACCGTATTAGTGAAAATGGAAAAGTTAGAGGGAAAATTGTATTAGAAGTTTTTAAATAAATAATCATCTATGATTCTTCAGAAAGGCACCAAAGCTCCTGATTTTGAATTACAAGCTACTCCGGACCAAACACTAAAGCTAAGTGACCTATCGGGCAGGCGTGTAATTTTAGCTTTTTATCCTGCAGACTGGAGTCCGGTATGTAGCGATCAAATGGCACTGTACAATGAAGCTCTGCGCTTTTTTCATAAACATAAGGCTGAAATAATTGGAATATCAGTTGATAGTAAATGGTGCCATATGGCTTTCAGTCAGTCAAGAAAATTACACTTTGCGCTCCTGTCTGATTTTGAACCAAAAGGTGAAGTGTCTAAATTATATGGAGCTTATAATGAAAAGGAAGGACAAAGCAAAAGAGCTCTTTTTGTGTTGGATGAACAAGGCGTTATTCAATGGTCTTACTTATCCCCCGATGGAATAAATCCCGGAGCCGATGGAATACTTGAAGCATTAGAAGAAATGGAAACCGTTAAAACTTAATTATATGTCTAAATTAAAACCGGCGTTCAATCCTGGTGATCATTTCCTGGGACCAAAAAATCCATTTATAATTCTTGTAGAATATGGCGATTATGAATGTTCCCATTGTGGTATAGCCCATCCTTATATAAAAAGATTACTCAAAGAAATGGGTGATCAGATAACTTTTGCCTTTAGAAATTTTCCGCTTCAGGAAATACATCCGCATGCCTATATGGCTGCATTGGCAGCTGAGGCTGCAAGTGAACAGGAAAGCTTTTGGGAAATGCATGATCTTATTTTTGAAAATCAGAGAAGATTGGGTACGCATTTTCTTTTAGATCTCGCGGAAAATCTTCAGTTGGATATTGGTAAGTTCAGATCAGACCTTGAAAGCGAAAAAATAAAAGGTAAAGTAGAGATGGATTTTGAAAGCGGAATTCGTAGTGGAGTAAATGGAACACCAACTTTCTTTTTAAATGGGCAACCTATACAGACATACGACGAAACTTATGAATCTTTAAAAGATGCTGTTCTTTTAGAACAGGAATTAAAAGCTCATTAATTACCTCTTTTTTATTGAGGAGCGATGTATTTTGGCCATTTGCGCACAATAACTGTATCAAATCCGAACACCTTCGCATATTGTTCTCTTCTGATTTATGTGATTATCAACCAGTAGAAAAAATGGCATGTTCTTGGAAACTGCCTATGCGGTAGAGTTTACCGCTATACATATTATTTAACTACATAGCTTCACGCCACCAGTTTATATAAAAGAGATCAGCATGTTTAAAAATTATTTCAAAACTGCATTCAGAAGATTGATCCGTAACAGGAATTACACAATTATCAATATAGCCGGACTGGCAGTTGGCATTGCCGTTTGTATGATGATCTTCATCATTATACAATTTCAAACGAGCTTCGATAGCTTTCATAAAAACAAAGACCATATTTATCGTGTTTTGACGGAATATCATCATGCAGATGGAGAAAATATTACCTATGCGAAGAATATTCCTTTTCTAATGCCCGCAGGATTGAAAACAGCTTTCCCCCAAATAGAACAGGTAGCTCCTGTTTATGCAAGCCACAATGATGAATTACAGGTATTGGATGCTAATGGAACTCCGGTAAAGAATTTTAAAGAGCAGAACGGCGTATTTTATACAGAGCCCTCATTTTTTAAAATATTTAATTTCCCGCTCCTCGAAGGTTCATATGCCTCACTAAAAGATCCAAACAATGTATTGGTTACAAAAGAGATTGCGGAAGCTTTTTTCGGTGACTGGAAAACAGCAATAGGTAAAACCATTAAACTAAAAGGAACCTATAGGATAGGTGCCGGTTTATTTACCACCGGACCAACCATGTTGAAAGTTTCAGGCATTCTAGCAACCATACCTGCGAATACAGACTTCCAGCTAAAATTAGTGGTTGCGTACGGAACAGATTTTACAGGAGATAAAACATACGGATTTCAACAACCCGATTGGAAAGGAACAGCACCTGATTTTGGTTGCTATATTTTGTTGCCGCCAGCCATTTCTGCCGGCAATTTTAATCAACAATTAAGTGCATACGCACGAAAGGTACAATCAGCCGACAACAAGGATAGTTATCTTATACAACCATTAAGTGCAGTGCATTATGACGCACAAACAGGCAATTACAGCAATAAAACGATCAGTCATCAACTGCTTAATGTACTATGGCTTATTGCGGCATTCATCCTCTTAATTGCCTGCGTAAACTTTATCAATCTCTCCACTGCACAGGCTGTTAATCGCGCGAAAGAGGTAGGCGTAAGAAAAGTTTTAGGGAGTAATAAGTCTCAATTACAAATCCAGTTCATCATTGAAACATTTTTAATAGTTACAAGTGCTGTACTGCTTGCAACAGGTATTACAATTCTTGCATTGCCTTCTTTAAATCAGCTTTTAGAACTTTCTCTTTCTTTCAGCATACTTAATAATCCGGCAGTTATTTTATTTCTTTTGGCTGTAACGATCATTGTAACCGCACTTGCCGGTTTCTATCCTTCTATTGTCTTATCGCGTTTCAATCCTGTTAATGCTTTAAAAAGCAAGATCACAGTAAATGCCACGAAAGGAGTTTCTTTACGAAGAGGGTTAGTAGTCTTTCAATTCATCATTGCCCAGGCGCTTATCATCGGCACGCTCATCATTGTAAAGCAAATGAATTTTTTTATGGACCAACCGCTAGGCTTCGATAAAGAGGCAATTGTCACTGTTCCTTTCCGTCCGGATAGTACAGGTGGCAAGCTGACTAATTATTTAAGGCAGCAGTTATCATCAGTAAATGGCGTACAGGCAGTAAGTTTCAGTTCCAACACTCCGGTTGAAGATGATAATGATATGTGGACCACATTCAAATTTGACCATGCAATAAAAGAAGCAGATTTTCAGGCTATAACCAAATTCGCCGACAGCGGGTATGTACCAGCTTATAAATTACAGTTGATAGCAGGAAGAAATTTGCAGGCGTCTGATCTGACAAGGGAATTTTTGGTAAATGAATCTTTTGTAAAAAGCCTGGGACTTAAAAACCCGGAAGATATTTTGAACAAAGAAATAAGCATATGGGATGGTATAATAAAATGCCCTGTTGTTGGTGTAGTGAAAGATTTTAATGATAGGTCCCTTCGCCAAACGGTGGCACCATTGATTATTACAACAAACATCACCATGTACCGCCAGGCTGCAATAAAATTGGCCACCACAAACATTTCTTCTACAATGCAATCTGTTAAAAAAATATGGGAACAGGCATTTCCGGATTATGTTTATGAATATAAGTTCCTTGATGATAAAATTGGAAGTTTTTACAAACAGGAAAATCAGTTGTCGCAGTTATATAAAATATTTGCAGCCATCGCAATATTTCTTAGCTGTCTTGGTTTGTATGGTTTAGCCTCATTCATGGCAGTGCAAAGAATAAAAGAAGTGGGTATTCGTAAAGTATTGGGGGCTACGGCTGGCAATATCGTTTATTTGTTTTCAAAAGAGTTTATCATACTCATTGTAATTGCCTTTGCGGTTGCTACACCTATTGCCTGGTATTACATGAACCAATGGTTGCAGGATTATGCTTATCGCATCAATATCAGTTGGTGGTTATTTGCTGCAGGCGGAATTGCGGCAATAATTATTGCACTTGTAACAATTAGTTTCCAGGCAATAAAAGCGGCAATAGCAAATCCGGTGAAGAGTTTGAGAACGGAATAGATTAGATCCCGATGGAAAGTTAAAAAATTATATCAGTTTTTGAAAATCAGGAATTAGAACTAATTAATTTGATAATTAATTATTGCTAACTGCTTTATCAAGTGCTTTTACCATAATTTCCAGATCCACAACTCCTCTGAAACCGCTGAACCCTACAGAAAGCTTTGTCCCATCAGAAAGTGTAAGTGGTTGACCACCTTGCCATCCTATTAAATCAGGGGCTTCAATACCATTCCCGTTTTCTTCAACAAGTTGGTTGAAAACCATTTTCTCATATTCACCTGTTTTAACTCCTGTAAGCCAAACCTGGCTAGCTTTTGTCCATGCAACTTTATAGGATTGCCTTAACCGGGGTTTGTTCGTGCCGAACATTCTGCCAAATACCATCCCGTTTTCATCTATGATACAGACGGCTACGTTGCCATTCGCAATGTTTTTATCTTCCTGATTTTGCATGTAAACAGGTATAAGATTTCCAATTTCAGTAAACATTTTATTGATAATTTCCTGCAGCTTTTGGTTTGCCATTGAAAAATAATTTTATATATGATTATTCTGCCTCTTTGCCCAGTTGATGTCTTCTCCTATTCCAGACCATAATAAGTTGGAGATCTTGTGCTTATTGAATTAATTAAAATCTGTTAATGAATATATATATTCTCTAGTTGCTGATTTATATTCTGTTGATGTAAAATACATAGCTTTATGAAAGAGGTTCAGGCTTTGGAAAATTGGCTGGTCTCGATTTATCCTCGGGCAGTGGAATAAATTCCTTGTTGTCTGTTGGAGGTAACAGTATTCTTCCTTCTTTCCAGTCAGATTTGGCTTGCTCGATCCTTTCTTTTCTGGAAGAAACAAAATTCCACCAGATAAATCGTTCGCCAACGGGTTCGCCTCCTAATATCATAAAAGTTGTTTTCTCTTTAGCTATTATAATAGGATCGATGCCTTTTGTAAAAACAAGCATTTGTCCCATATTATAAATAGTGCCGCTTACCTCTAAGCTGCCTTTTGTTATATAGATCGCTCTTTCAGAATGCTCTTTTGGCAATTCAAATTTTGTATCAGGTTGAAGTACGGCATGAACATAAAACAG
>JBJMLT010000418.1:0-5370 GCA_045805165.1 Flavisolibacter sp. | reverse complement strand
TCCTCTTATCAATTAAGGATCTGTTTAATCTTTACCGGTTGGTAAGAAGAGAAAAAATAAAGGTCATTCATGCTTTCTGTACTCCCGCCGGCAGTATTGGCTATTTTTTAAGTAAGCTTACCGGGGCAGAGCTTGTTATTGACAGCTATGAGCCGCATGCGGAATCTATGGTTGAAAATGCAACATGGGAAAAAAGTGGAATTGCCTACAAAGTTCTTCATCATCTGGAAAAAAAACAAACAGAAAGAGCAGGATCACTAATTGCCACAACGCAGGGAATGAAGAAATATGCAAAGGAAAAGTTCGACGTAGAAGTAGTCAATTTTTTCGTTAAGCCTGCCTGCGTAGATCTTACTTTATTCAAAAATGGTCTGAGAGATAGCAATTTGGTAAGCCAATTAATGCTGGAAAATAAAATTGTTTGTGTTTATGCAGGAAAGCTGGGAGGAATTTATTTAAAAGAAGAAGTATTTGATTTCATTCAATGTTGTTATGAATTCTGGGGAGATAGATTCCGGTTCCTGATGTTAACGAATGCAACTGATACGGAGATCAATGAAGAAATAAAGCGCGTTAATATTCCAGAAGAAATTGTTATTAAGAAATTTGTGCTGCATGATGAAGTACCAAAATATCTTGCCTTAGGTGATTTTGCTATTAATCCGGTTAAGTCTGTACCTACCAAACGTTATTGCACTTCCATAAAGGACGGTGAATACTGGGCTATGGGATTGCCCGTAGTTATAACCAGCAATATTTCGGATGATTCTGATATAATTGAAGAAAGCAAAACAGGATATGTGTTAAAGAAGCTTGATAAAGAAGAATACAATCAGGCGATAAATGTTATTGACGAAATGCTGAAGCAGGACCGGACCGTTTTAAAGAACAGAATCAGAGCACTGGCTGAGCAATATAGAAGCTTTAGCATTGCTGAAAAAATCTATAAAACCATTTACAATTAAAAATATCTTATGAGAAAAATACTTATTACCGGTGCGGCAGGATTTATCCCAAGTTCTCTGGCGGACCGGCTTATTGCTGATGGAAACAGCTATGTGGTAGGTATTGATAATTTTCTTACAGGTAAGAGCCATAATCTTCCATCCGGCAATCCGGATAACTATAAATTTATAAAGGCAGATGTAAATAATTATGAAGATATATCAGCCATTATGCTCGCTTACCGCTTCGATTATATATTCCATTATGCTGCTGTGGTAGGAGTTAAAAGAACACTGGAAAATCCTTTAATGGTGCTTGATGATATTAAAGGGATACAGAATGTGCTCCATCTTGCAAAAAATACCGGCGTAAAAAGAGTGTTTTTTTCATCTTCTTCTGAAGTCTATGGTGAACCGGTTGAGTTTCCTCAGAATGAGTTTACTACTCCATTGAATTCAAAATTACCATATGCCATCGTAAAGAATGTAGGTGAAGCATTTTTAAAATCTTATCAATTAGAGCATAATCTGGATTATACTATTTTCAGGTTTTTTAATACTTACGGACCAAAGCAAAGCACGGATTTTGTGCTTTCTAAATTTTTAAGGGCTGCGCTGGCTGACAAAGAGATCACTCTTTATGGAGATGGATTGCAAACCAGGACGTTTTGCTATATAGATGATAATATTGAAACAACTATTAAATGCCTGAACAATCATTTGTATATAAATGATGTTGTAAATATTGGCTCAAGCAAAGAAATAACCATAAAAGAGCTGGCAGAAACGGTGATTAGAATGACTGGTTCTTCGTCACGGATCACTCATCTTCCTCCGTTGAAGGAAGGTGATATGAGAAGGAGGTGTCCGGATAATGATAAAATGAAGGCAGTTTTAAAGAGGGAGTTGCTGTCGTTAGAGGATGGTGTTCAAAGAATAATGGAACATTTGAAGAAGAAGTTGACCGTTGATAATTGACGGAGGATAGAAGAGAGAGTTGACAAGTTGACAAGTTGACAAGGACAGACAAGATGATGGTTATAAGGGCATAAAAAATTAAAAATCAATACTAATATGGAAACAGCAGGAAGTAATAATTATTTCCGGAATATTAAATACCTGCACATTATCAGGGGCTTTGCTGCTTTTTACGTTTTACTGGCTCATGCCAAATGGCCATTTTGGGTAGGCGGCTCTTCTTTTTTTCATAACAGACCATTCAGTTCTCTTTCTTTTTTAGATAAGCTGGGATCGATCTTGGCGCTATGCTCAAGCAATGGTACTGCCATGGTAATTGTATTTTTTGTATTATCCGGATTTATTATAACCCATAGCTATAATCGAAATAACTGGCAGTACAGGGAATTTATTATTAACCGGTGTCTCAGGATCTATATTCCTTACATAGCTTCTGTTATACTTGCCGGAATACTTCTGGTCATTGCTTATAATCTTGCATCCCCTGTTTATGATATTCCCATGAAAGATTACCATGAAGGAATATCCAGGGCATACCACGAAGGATTAACGGTAAGCAATTTTATTAAAACCTTTTTCTTCATTAGGGGAGATGTTAATTACTTTGGTTTCAATTATGTTTACTGGTCATTGCTTTATGAAATGATCTTTTATTTGCTATTCCCTTTTATTTTAAAATATTACAAGCAGTTTCTAATCGTTTCTATTATTCTTTATCCCCTTCATTTTATTTTCACGAAAGATGAAATGCAGTTCTTCCTCGTTTATTTCTTTATAAAATACCTCTTCTATTTCTGCAGCGGCATTTGGTTGTATAATGTTATTAAAAATGGGAACAAATACCTTCAGCATTATGTGGCAGAGAAAAAGGTCCTTTTGCTTGGTTCTCTTTTATTATGCTTTATGGGAATTGTAGTCCTGGGCTTTGCTTTTCCAAATGCCATGGGAGTGAGCTTTGTACTGGCTGTATTCTTTTCGCTGCTATGGATCGTTTATATATTAAAGCATGGAATGCATTTAAATTTCCTTTCCAGAACCTTTCTCTTCCTTGGTGAGATAAGTTATTCTTTATATCTGATCCATGTCTCCATTCTATTATTATTATATAGTCTTTGTTTCCATTATTTTGGGGTAAAGGAATATAGCTCGCCATGGGTGCATTTTCTTGTAGCCATTATTATACTTCCCGTGGCTTATGTTTTTTATGTGCTATTTGAGAAATTCTCTGTAAGAATGGTTCAAAACCATAAAAAAGCAGTCCACCATAAATTGCCATTATCTGAATCTGTCCAACCCAAAGCCTATTAGGCAAGATAAAGGCAATAAGATCCTTTTTATTTTACCTTATCCATTACGGCAGGCGCCTTCTCAAAGGTTCCGTATAGAAGCATTTTTCCCGGTATTGGAAAAACAGGGAATGCAGTATAGAACGGATACATTCCTTTCAGAAAGATCATGGTCCATATTATATAAAAAAGGATCTCTGTTCCAGAAAATTCTTGCCGTCCTTACCGGATTTATAAAGCGTTTCTATATAGTACTGTTTATTGCTCCTGAGTTCAATTTCATAGTGGTGCACAGGGAAGCAGCTCCTATCGGGCCTCCTGTATTTGAATGGATATTAGCCAGGTTATTCAGAAAGAAGTTGATCTTTGATTTTGATGATGCCATATGGATCCCAAACATTACTGAAAGCAATAAGATTGCCTCGACATTAAAATGGTATTCGAAAATAAAGCACATCTGTTCATGGTCTTATAAAATATCAGCCGGTAATCAATTTCTGGCAGAATTTGCCGCAAAGTTTAATAATCATGTACAGATAGTTCCAACATGTGTCAATACTGAAAGCAGATATAATAGGATCAAAGACCAGAGATCTTTGCGGACGGTGATCGGTTGGACGGGCTCACATTCTACTTTGCATTATTTAGATCGCATAGTGCCTGTTTTAAAAAGGTTAGAATTAGAATATGATTTTGATGTTTTAATTATCTGTGATAAACAACCTCAATTTCAATTAAAGAACCTGCAATTTATTTTTTGGAATGAAAAAACAGAGATAGACGATCTTCTTAAAATGAATATAGGTATTATGCCACTGGAACAGGATGCCTGGAGTGAAGGCAAGTGCGGATTTAAGATCATTCAGTATCTATCACTTGGAATTCCGGCAGTGGCAAGTCCTGTAGGAGTAAATAAACAGATCATAGATAATGAAATGAATGGTTATCTATGTGAAACTGAAGAGCAGTGGTATCATTCCTTATCTTATCTTCTTTCTAATGAAGAGCAACGTTCAAGGTTGGGAAAAGCAGGCAGGGAAAAAATAAACGCTTTTTACAGCATTCATTCAAATGCTGACAATTTCATTTCTTTGTTTTCGTAAAAACTAGTTCATGTGCGGTATTAGCGGAGCATTTGCATTTTCTTCAAGAGGTGAATCTTTCTTAAATAGTATTCAGGCCGCAAATGAGACCCTTAAAAAGAGAGGACCTGATGGCGGAGCTATTTTTACTGCTGAAGCTGTGGTATTGGGACACAGGCGCCTTTCCATTATTGATGTATCCTGCGCTGGTGATCAACCTATGCACAGTCATGACGGTAGGTATACCATTATTTTCAATGGAGAGATTTTTAATTACAAAGAGCTGCAGAAAAAGTATCTGACCAATGATGAACAAAGGGAACTGAAGTCGCATTCTGATACTGAAGTATTTTTATTTATCTACACAAAGCTGGGTGTAAAAACATTTGAATTATTGCAAGGATTCTTCGCTGCCGCAATATGGGATAATTTAAAGGAAGAACTGGTAATTGCGAGGGATCGGTTTGGGAAAAAGCCGGTTCTTTATTACTGCGACGAAGATAAATTTCTGTTTGCTTCTGAGATGAAGGCTTTATTTAAGGCGGGCATTCCAAGAAAATTAAATCATGATCTGCTACCCGTTTATTTCCAGCTCAATTATATTCCCCAACCTTATAGCCTGATAAAGGGAGTACAAAAATTAAAGCCGGGACATTATATAACGATCTCAAGATCGGGTACTGAAGAAAGGCCTTATTATACTTTACAATTGAAAAAAGATGATTATGGTTCGTATTCATATGAGGAAGCCCAAAAGAAATTAGTCAACTTAATGGATGAATCAGTTCGCATGAGGCTGATCTCAGATGTTCCCTTGGGAGCATTTTTAAGCGGAGGAATTGATTCATCAGTAATTGTAGCCCTGGCATCGCGGCATACTGATAAATTAAACACCTTCTCTATCGGGTATAAGGATAATGCCTATTTTGATGAGACTTACTATGCAAACCTTGTAGCAAAAAAATACAACACGGAGCATACCGTATTTTCTTTGCGGAATGCAGATTTCCTCGAACATATTAACGATGTATTGAACTATATCGATGAACCCTTTGCGGATTCGTCAGCCATACCTGAATT
>JBJMLT010000417.1:0-4094 GCA_045805165.1 Flavisolibacter sp. | reverse complement strand
TTTTATTGCATTGGTAGGATTGATCTTTCTCTCTTTCAGATCTGGAAATACCATCGTGCTCTTTCATTTGCCTGTTCTTCTTTGGCTCGTTATATATACTTTACTGGTAAGTCAGGAAGGTTTTATAATTAACCGCTTCAAGGTTACTATTGCAGGAGTCTTATTTTGGATATTCGTATTTTCTATTTCACTTGCTGCCATCATTTTACAAGGCAACCGCGAGAATGAATTGAGGGTTAGAAAAGGAATTGCAGAAAAGTACGACCAGATCACCGATCCTTCCAACGACCGAACACTAAGCATTGCTATTACTTATCTTGATAACCGCTATCTGCTGAATAATTTTCAGCGGTTCAGAAATGTAAACGAGAATCGATTCATTAGGGATAGCATACTTGGTGAGAATTTTACTGGTTACAGCAACAGATACGATACGCGCATTTATGTCTTCGATTCTACAAACAGGGGTATTAATAACGATGATCCGACAACCTTTCCTGAATTGAATACCATTTTTACAGTTCAGAGCAAGCCTACAGGCATACCCGACCTTTATTATCATGAAACTTCTTTCGATAGGTTCACTTATATAACTCGCAGGGTAATTAAGGACTCTACAAAAACGATTGGAACTTTTTTTATTATTTCAACTCCCAAGCAATATGGAAGTACCGATGCCCTGTATCCTGAATTGTTCAGACAGGTTAGCCGGAATGATGCAGAGAATTCGCCTGTTTATTCATTTGGCATCTATAATAATAAGCTGTTGATCTCTTCTTCTACAAAATATCCTTTCCAGATCAATTTAACGGATGATGAGATTCCAAAGAGTGAATACGAAACACGGGAAAATAATGGATACGATGAATTGTGGTATAAAGCCGGAAGCAAGAAGATAGTTGTAATTGCCAAGAAGAAAGATTCGTTAATAGAAAGCATAACCCTGTTCTCTTATCTGTTCTGCGCTTTCCTTTTCATGGTTGGGTTTATTCAATTAATGACAATATTATTAAGGCTTGCAAGCGACTGGCACTCATTTAATATTTATTCAGAGCTCAATATCCGATCGCAGATACATGGCACCGTTATATTTATTAGTGTGCTTTCATTTCTCATTATAGGGGCGGCTACCATTTCATTCTTTATTTCCAGATATAACCGCAATAATATTGATAAGTTAAGTCGCACAGCAGGCATCATGGTTAAAGAGCTCCAGAAGCGGCTGGAAGATAATTATAGCAACGAGCCAAGCGATTCTTCCTTATATAATTTACAAAAGCTGGTGAACGAAGTGGCCGACATTCATAATGTGGATGTAAATGTCTATGATCCGCAAGGCAACCTTCAGGTATCTTCAGAAGAAGATGTTTATAAGAAGGGCATCCTTAGTAATAAAATGCATCCGCTTGCTTATTTCCATCTCAACAGGTTAAGGCAGGTGCAGCATGTGCAGGAAGAAAGCCTTAGCTCCTTAAGTTATCTGAGTATATATTCTGTAGTTCGGGACGATCAGGGAATCGTCCGCAACTATCTGAATATTCCATACTTCTCATCACAAATAGATCTGAAGCAGGAGATATCGAACTTCCTCGTAACGATCATCAATTTGAATGCATTTATATTTTTAATTGCCGGAGTTATTGCTCTGTTTATAACGAACAAGATTACTCAATCGTTCTCGGTTATTGGAGATAAAATGAAAGAAATAACTCTGGGAAGAACGAATGAAGAAATAGTATGGAACCGGAAAGATGAAATAGGGGAGCTTGTAAAGCAATACAATAAGATGGTTCATCAGTTGGAGCAAAGTGCGGAAGCATTGGCTAAAAGCGAAAGGGAAGGAGCCTGGAGAGAAATGGCCCGGCAGGTGGCACACGAGATCAAGAATCCTTTAACTCCAATGAAGCTAAGCATGCAATACCTGCAGAAGGCCATAAATTCAGATCAGACAAATATTAAAGAATTAACCGCAAATGTTTCAAATACATTGATAGAGCAGATCGATCACTTGTCGAAAATAGCAGCGGACTTTTCACAGTTCGCCAATATCAGTAATAAAAAAATTGAATTGGTAGATCTTCATCAGGTAATGAGAACATTGGTTAACCTCTATAATTCAAATCCTAAAGTTGATATAACATGGAATCGTGTTCCCGGAAGTATTATACTTAAGGCTGATAAAACTCATATGAACCGGTTATTTACCAACTTACTGGCGAATGCAGTGGAAGCTTGCGGTACAACAATGAAATCCAGGATAATTATAAATGAAGAAAGAAGGGATGGCACTATTATAATAAGCATTAGAGACAATGGCGAAGGCATCCCTGTAGAGATGCATAGTAAGATATTCACACCCAATTTTACCACTAAAACATCCGGTACAGGCTTGGGATTGGCCATGTGTAAAAGCATAGCCGAACAGGCCCACGGTACAATTTGGTTCGAAACTGAAGAAGGAATGGGAACTACATTCTATGTTCAGTTACCAATTATAAGCTGATTACTAATTATTGTTATTAAGAAATCTCGCCTCAATCTAAAATCCGCAATCCGCAATCTAAAATATATTATATCAGATACCCTTTCTTTTCCTAACGTTTAATAAATACTCTTCAAATTCCTTCAATGAAAAACTGCTTAGGTTTCTGCTTTTAGGTAAAGCACCCTTCTGTGCTACAAGCACCCCGTATTTAATATTATGGAATTCCTCCACCGTATGTGCATCCGGATTAATTGACAATAGTACATTCTTTTCCATTGCATAATCAATCCAGCGCCAGTCAATATCCAATCGGCTCGGACTTGCATTGATCTCTATCACTACATTATTTTCAGCGCAGGCATCAATGATCATTTTATGATCTACAGGATATCCTTTTCTTCTTAACAGCAGCCTGCCCGTCATATGTCCCAGTATAGTTGTATAAGGATTAGTAATAGCGCCAATAAGCCTTTTCATTGCTTTTTCTTCATCCATATCAAGGTTACTATGTATTGATGTTATTACAAGGTCGAAAGAAGACAATATCTTATTTTCATAATCAAGCGATCCATCTGTTAATATATCGCACTCTATGCTTTTAAAGATTTTGAAAGGAGCCAGTTTTTTGTTTAATTCATCAATGTACCTGTGCTGGTCACGTATCCTTTGTTCCTGCAGTCCATTAGCATAATAAGCTGCTTTCGAATGATCGGATATAACAAGGTATTCAAAGCCCAGCTCGATCAGTTCTTCTGCCATCTCTTCTATCTCAGGGGCCCCATCGCTCCAGTTGCTGTGAGAATGAATAAGGCCCTTAATGGAATTGGTTTCAATTATATCCTTAAAGTCATGATTACTTGCATAGGAAATAATTTCCTTTTTCTCCCTTAAATAGGAAGGAATAAAGTTGACATGTGCTTTACTAAAAATTTCATCTTCAGATTTATATCCTGTGCTAAGTGGATATTTTTTATTCCACTCTGTAAAGAATTCCTTGCTGCTGCTTGTTTCAAATAATAAGCTATAAAAAGAAGTATCGTCGGTTAAATAGAATCGTAATAAAAGAGTATTCTCAGCTGATAGAATAAGCATGTCTTCTTTATCTGTTGATAATTGAACCTG
Organism: Flavisolibacter sp.; assembly: GCA_045805165.1. Classification (GTDB taxonomy): domain Bacteria; phylum Bacteroidota; class Bacteroidia; order Chitinophagales; family Chitinophagaceae; genus Flavisolibacter. Next base: position 487 of record JBJMLT010000417.1, on the reverse strand, counting down.
GTCGCTTATTAAATAATTCTTAAGGTCTTTAGAAGAAATAGTAGTCACCCAATCGAGTGTTTCTATGATCTCCATTTGTCTTCTAAATAGTCCGGTAAGCTCAATTTTCTCCTTTGGGAATTTAGCCCGGATCTTATCAGTAAGTGCAAGGGCAAAGCTTTCAACTTTGGCATAAAGATATTTACCGGCGTTTTGTTGCTGGAACTGAATGGAGTTTAAAATGTTCTGCTGTGTTTTTTCTCCAAATCCTTTTTTGTCTGCTATTCTGTTTTCCTGGCAGGCAGCCTGTAAATTACTAATCGTGTCAATATTCATCTCCTTCCATAAAGTATGTATCTTCTTAGGACCAAGCCCCTTAATATTCAACATTTCAAGAACGCCTTCCGGGGTCCTGGCCAGGTATTCTTTTAATTGGGATAGTTCACCGGTTTTAATGATCTCTATCACCTTTTTACCCATACTGTCTCCAATGCCTTTTATTTTATAG